>NZ_LFVW01000350.1:0-12585 GCF_001182915.1 Kitasatospora sp. MY 5-36 | reverse complement strand
CCAGCAGCCGCCCGTCGGGGCTCAGGGCGAGGCGGTGCCCGGCGCCGTGGCCGGCGGCGATCTCCGCGTCGGGGCCCGGGCCGTGCACCCGGAGCCGGTCGCCGACGGCGGCGGCCACGGTGCGGCCGTCCCGGCTGAGGCAGCACGGTTCGTGCGCGTAGCGGCGTTCCAGCAGCGGGGTCTGTTCACCGGCGCCAGCTGGATCGCGCACCGCGACCACTCCCTCGGGGCCGTCGAAGACCAGCAGCCGGCCGTCCGGCGTCGCCTCTACGGTGCCGCCCGAGAAGCCGTCCAGGATGAAGCGGGCCCGGCCGGTCGTCAGCTCCCAGCCCAGGACCGTGCCGTCGCTGGTGCCGCCGACCACCAGGCCCGCCTCGGCGAGCAGCCGCAGCGAGCGGACGGTGGTGCTGCCGGACCGGTAGTACGGGGTGAAGACCCGCAGGCAGCGGCCGTCGCCGAGGTCGAACAGCCGGACCAGGCCGTCGGAGCCGACGCCCACGGCCCGCCGTCCGTCGGCGTCGAGGTCCACCGTGTGCCGCAGCTCGTCCAGCTCCCGCAGGCACCGGCCGGTGGCCACCTCCCAGAGCTTGACGGTGCCGTCGCAGGCCGTGAGCGCCAGCCGGCCGTCGGGGGTGGGCCGGATCTCGATGTCGGGTGCCGCCCGCCGGGTCCGGCCACCGTCCCAGGGCGAATCCGTCCAGCGCTCGTACTCGTACCAGGGCACGGTCCAGCTGGTCGGCTCGGCGGCGGGGCCGACGGCGCCGCGTTCGCGCTGCACCGCGTCGATCAGCGGCCCCAGCCGCGCGGCGCCGCCGTCCGCCCTGGCCGCGTCCAGGGCGGCGAGCAGGTCCTCGTCGGTGAGGCCGCCCTGCCGCCAGCGCATCAGACCGGAGTTGTAGGTGGCCTCCGGGTGGCGCGGGTCGGCGGCCAGGGCCGCGCCGAAGGCTGCTTCGGCCTCCGGGGCGCGGCCCAGGTCCAGCATCGAGACGGCCCGGTTGTTGAGCTCGTCGGCGCGCAGCTCGGCCTCGCGCGGCTCGCCGCGGTCGATCGCCCGGCCCGTCAACTGAAGGTGGATGTCGGCGAGTTCGTCGGCCACCTCGGCCATCGAGGCGGGCCGGTCGGCCGGGCGCTCGCGCAGGCAGCGGGCCAGCAGCTCGGCGACCGGCTCCGGCAGCGGCGGCGGGCCGGCCGCTTCCGGACGCCCGGTCGGGCCGTACGACCCGGGCCCGCGACCGCCACCCGACCGGTAGGAAGCCAGCGCCTCGCCGACCACCGGGCCCATCAGCCAGGTCACCTCGCCGGTGAACAGCTCCACCACCGAGACCGCGAAGCTGTAGAGGTCGGTGCGGTGGTCCAGCGGTTCGCGCCTGGCCTGCTCCGGCGAGGCGTACGCCATGGTCATCCCGCCGCCGGACACCCGTTCACCGCCCGTGGCGCGCGCCTGGGCCAGCCCGAAGTCGGTGACCTTGGCGGTGCCGTCCAGGTCCAGCAGGACGTTGGCGGGCTTGACGTCCTGGTGCACCAGGCCGCGTTCGTGCGCGTGCCGCAGCCCCCAGGCGGTCTCCACCGCCAGGCGCAGGATGCGGGCCGTGGACTCGGCCGGGCCGCCCGCGTAGAGCCGCCGGTCGTCGATCCACTCCCGCAGGCTGCCGCCCGGCAGATACTCGGCGAAGACCCGGGGCAGCCCGTCCAGGACGCGGACGTAGTGACAGCCGCAGACGTGCGGGTGCAGACCGAGCGACACCCAGGTCTCGGCCTCCCGGACGAACCGCTCCTGCTGCGCCGGCGTGCCGAACAGCTCGGGGCGCGGGCACTTCACCGCCAGGTCGACGTCCCACTCCAGGTGCCGCACCCGGTAGACCACGCCCATGCCGCCCTCGGTGTGCACCCGCAGCACCCGGTACTGGTCGGCGACCACCTCGCCGACCGACCAGGGCGCCGGAACCCCGACGGCCGGTCCGGACACCTCAGGCGGCCCGGTACGGCGGCAGCGCGGCGAACGCCGGTGCCACCACGGCCGTCCGGCACACCGTCCGGGCCCAGGCCCGGGCCAGCGAGAGGGCGTGCCTCGGGAACATCGGGTCCCAGTCGGCGGCGTGGCTGCGCTCGTACGGCAGCTCCGGGTCGTACGGGTGGCCGCCGCTGTCTGTCCCCGCCGGGTCGAGCCTGAGGCGCACCATCGACTCGCGGACGCCGGTGACGCCCGACTCCTGGAACTGGCCGGTCAGCACGGCGGTGACGGTCGACCTGGCGAGCAGGAACGAGCCCCGGAACCGGAAGCCGGTGCGGGAGCCGGGCAGTCGTTCGGACACCAGGGTGTAGAGCGCCGGAACACCGCCCAGCGACACCGCCGCCGCCTCCAGCAGCGAGCCGCCGGCCGCGGCGTGGCCGCGCGCCAGGGTCACCCGCAGCGCCTCGATCCCGTCCAGCCAGACGGGGGCGGGCGGCAGCGCCTCGCGCACGCTCAGCACCACCACGTCGTTCCAGGTGTCCGGGACGAACCACCGGCCCTCGTCGAACGGTTCGAGGCCGGCGGTGTCGAAGGCCAGCGGGAGCGGGAGCGGAGTTGATGGGGACACGATCGGAAGCTAACACGCGGCCCTGTCAACCGTCAGGCGTGCTCCGATTTCTGATACATCCTCAGATTCTCCCCGGTACGCGTTCGTGACAGTGGCCCGATCCGGCACCGGACCTGGGCGAACCGCCCGCGCGTAGCCCTCCACGACCTATGATGCGAGCGATCCGGTTCGACACGTGTTGTCGCGTTGTCACGCCGTCGGGTACGTCGTGAACAAGCCAGGTGGGGGACGATGGTGGACATGTGGGAGGTGCTGGAGCCGGCCGTCGCCCGGGTCTGGCCGAAGGTGCCCGACAGCCTGTCCGAGGCCGAGCGCGAGCGCCTGGAGGCGGAGGTCCTGGTGGCGCTGCGCGCCCTGGAGACCGCGCGCGGCGGTGCGCCGTCAGCCGGGACCGAAGGGGCCGACGGGGCCGATCCCGTCGAGGAGGCCGCCCAGGCGGTGGCCGCCGCCTTCGAGGCCTACCCGCCTCTGGGCGACCTCCTCGTCGCCGCGTTCGACGCGCTCGTCGACGGCCAGGAGCGTTTCGGCCCGGACGCGCCCCCGCCCTCCTGGGGCACGGCGCTGCGCTCACTGCTCGTCCCCGTCCTCTACGCCACCGACCGCGCGCCGGCCGGCGGGAACGGCACCAGCGCGGCCTACGGCGGCGACCGCGGCCAACTGTCCTACGGGGAAGCCCTGGTGAACGTCCCCGACGACCACCGCATCGGCGCCGTCGAGAAGCCCCGCTGGTGGCGGCTGCGGTTCCGCACCAACCCGGCCCGGGACACCCAGCTCGGCGACGTCAGCCCGCTCACCGCCGCCGGGTTCGCCGAGCGGGCCCGGGGCCACCACCCGCCCCAGGACGGCGAAACCCCCCGATCGGCACTGGTGTTCGTCCACGGCTACAACGTTTCCTTCGCCGATGCCGCCGTCCGCGCCGCCCAGATCGCCTACGACCTGAACTTTACCGGCCTCCCCATGCTGTACAGCTGGCCGTCCAAGGCCTCCGTCACCGACTACGCGGCCGACGGCAACGCCGCCCGCCGGGCCGTCCCGTACTTCCAGGAGTTCCTGCGGCACGTGCTGACGGACACCGGCGTCGACGAACTGCACGTCGTCGCCCACAGCATGGGCAACCGGGTGGTCGTCGACGCGCTGGCCGACCTGGACACCACCGCGCTCCCCGAGGGCGCGGGCCGGCTCGGGCAGGTCGTCTTCACCGCGCCCGACGTCGACGCCGAGGTGTTCCGCCAGCTCGTGCCCCGGATCATCAACCAGGCGCGCGGCTGCACCCTCTACGTCTCCGCCAACGACCGCGCGCTCGCCGCCTCCCGCCTCCTCGCCGAACACCCCCGGGCGGGCCAGGCCGGCCCGGGCGTGGTGGTCGCGCCCGGCCTGGACACCGTCGACGTCTCCGAGCTCGACACCGGCCTGACGGGCCACTCCTACCCGGGCGACCACCGGTCCGTCCTCTCCGACCTGTACGGGCTGCTGCGCCACGGCCACCGGCCGTCCCAGCGCTACGGGCTGGCCCGGGTCCCGCACCCGGACGGCGCGTACTGGGCCTTCCAGCCGTAACGATCCTCGCAGCACGACTTCCCCCTCTCCGACGAGCGAGCACACAGGGCATGGCGACGACGAACCCCGCACCGCGAACGACCCACTTCCTGGACAGCTACCCCTTCCGGTGGACCGACCCCGGCGCCGTCGAACTCCGCGACCTGCTCGCCTCCGTCCACTTCCGGGTCAACCCGGTGCTGGAGCTGGCCCAGCAGGCGGGCATCGCCCCGGCCGAGGTCAACTGGGACCAGCCGATGTCCCTGGTCTGGTTCGACCTCATCACCGTCGCCCGGAAACAGGAGAAGCTCCGCCCGCTGCTCGACCGGATCGCCGCGGGCCCCGACCAGGCGCTCGCCGCCCGCGTCCGCGAACTGCTCGCCGCCCGGCCCGTGCTCCCCGCCCCCGAGCCGGAGCTCCCGGCGGGCACCTGGGCCGCCTTCCGGGACCCGGACGAGCAGGAACGCCAGATCTTCCGCGCCTCCGGGTTCCAGGACGTCGCGTTCCTGCGCCGCGGCGCCGAACTCGCCACCGCCGTCTGCCGCCTGCTGGTCACCCACGCCGACGGCCAGGCCTGCTACGGCACCGCCTTCCGGATCGGGCCCGACCTCCTGCTGACCAACCACCACGTCCTGTACTCCGACGGCCGGCCCGCCGAGGCGGTCGAGGCCTGGTTCGGCTACGAGCAGGACCTCGACGGGCGGGAGCTCAGGTACCGCACCGTCCGCTGCGACCCCGCCACCGCCGTCGGCCGGCCCGAGGGCGACTGGGCCGTGGTCCGCGCCGCCGATCCCCTGCCCGAGGACGCCCTGGTGGTGCCGATCCCCGACCGGGCCACCGTCGCGGAGGGCGACCGGGTCTGCATCATCCAGCACCCGCACGGCCTGGTGAAGAAGCTCGCCGCCCGGCACAACGTCGTCCGGCACGTGGACGAGCAGGTCGTGCAGTACTGGACCGACACCGAGTACGGCTCCTCCGGCGCCCCCGTCTTCGACGAGCGCTGGCGGCTGGTCGCCCTGCACCGGGGCCACGTCCGCATCGGGCAGCGGCTCAGCGCCTCGGAGTTCCGCAACGAGGGCCTCCGGATCGAGCGGGTGGCCGAGGGCCTGGCCGCCGCCGGGGTGAGGTGAGCCGGTGGCACTGCTGGACCTGCGCGCGTTCCCGAACGAGGACCCCAGAGCCGGGGAACTGCTCAGGGCCCTCATGTACACGTACGGCCTCCCGCAGCCGGCCCGGCAGGTCGTCGCCCGCGCCGGCATCGCCGAGGCCGAGATCGCCTGGCAGGGGGCGATGCTCGACGTCTGGCCGGACATCGTCGAGAAGGCCGCGGCGACCGGACGGCTGCGCAGGCTCGTCGAGGTCGTCGCCGAGGACCCGAACTCCCGGGCCGCCTCACCGGTGTTCGCGTACCTGCTCGCCGAGCAGCGCACCTCGCAACCCGCCGGAGAGGCCACCGACCCGTTCGGCCACGGGCTGATCAACGACCGGCAGCGCGCCTTCTTCGACCGGACGTCCCTCCGCTCCCGGCTGCGGGAGATGGTCCTCGACCGCGGCCACCGCGTGCTCACCGTCGAAGGCGGTCCGCGGACCGGCCGGACCTTCACCTGGTTCCTCATCCACCACGTGCTCGCGAGCCAGGGGATCCACCCCTGCCGGATCCGGATGAGCGAGTACACCGAGCCGGTCCGGGTGGCCGAACTCACCGGCTTCCTCAACGACGAGTTCCGGGAGTGGAGCGTGCAGATCGACCACCACTCCTCCGAGGACCAGCAGGCCGACCGGCTGGTCAGCCAGCTCAGGGGCCGGATGCGGGAGGAGCGGCGGTCCGTCCCGGCGCAGCCCCGGCACTGGCTCGTCTTCGACGACTCGGAGTCCGTCCGCTTCACCGAACCCGCCCTGCGCGCGGTCGTCCGGCTGGTGCGGGCGGTGGTCGAGGAGGAGATGGCGGACCGGCTGCGGATCGTGCTGCTCGCCTACGACGGCTGGCTGCCGCCGGACGTCGAGGGGTACACCGCCCGGGAACAGCTGGGCCCGATCGGCATCGAGGACCTCCACGACTTCTTCCGGACGGTCGCGGCGGAAGCCGGCCGCCCGATCGACGCCGACACCGCCCGCGGCCTCGCCGCCAAGGTGCTGAGCGAGACCGGCCACGACGGCTGCCTCCCCGACGGTCCGCTCCCCCTGACCGCCGCGATCCAGCACACGGCCGCCGGCCTCGGCCGAGGCCTCTACCAGGGATGTTGACGACGGTGACCGAGACCCTCGCCCCGATGCCCGACGCCGTCTACCGTGAACGGACCGTCCTGCTGGGCGCGTTCACCGCCGAGAGCCTGGCGGCGACCACCCCGGGCGCGGACGCGGCCGAACCCGACGCGCTCCTGCGGGACTTCCTCACCCAGGACTGCGAACGGGTCACCACCCGGGACGGCCGCCGCTGGCGGCTCACCCCCGAGGTCCGCAGCCACACCATCGAGACCCTGGGCCGTCCGGAACGCCTGCTGGCCACCCTCACCGCCGCACCCCGTACGGAGGGCGACGCCGCACGCGACTGGGCCGAACGGTTCCTCGCCGCGCGGAACCCGCCGCTGGAGGCACAGCACTTCGACGAGCTGTACGCGGCCCTCACCGTGGTCGGCTGGTTCCGCGACGCCCCCCGCGCCCGGGCCGCCCTCGCCGACCACGGACTCGACCTGCCCTCCGCCGACGAGGTGCAGCACCACCTCAAGCGGGCCCGGCTGCTGCAACCGCTCCAGGCCCTCGCCGACGAGAGCTTCACCGGACGGGAGGACGAACTCGGCACGCTGACCGACTACGTCGACGCCAAGAACGGCTACTCCCCCTGGCTCCTGGTGCACGGGCCGGGCGGCGTCGGCAAGTCCACCCTGCTGTCGCGCTTCCTCCTGGACCGCGCCGGAGCGGAGTCGGTCGCCCACGTCTACCTGACCTTCGAGCGACCCGAGCTGGCGCCGGAACGCCCGCTCACCGTCCTGGCCGAAGCCGTCCGCCAGGTCGCCCTGCTGGCACCGGCCATGCGCGAGCCGGCCGACGCCCTGGAGCACTCCCTCCGCCGCACCGTCGCCGCCGACCTCCGGTCGGAGCGGGACCGCAGCTCCTCCTCCGGGCGCCGGACCTCACGCCGCCACGACACCGACGTACTGCTCCACCGGGTCGGCACCTTCCTGGCGGCCTTCGGGACCGACCACGGCGGCCGGGCGCCGCTGCTCGTCCTCGACACCTTCGAGCGGGTGCAGCGGCGCGGCCAGTACGCCCAGCGCCGCCTGCTGCAGGCCCTGGACGACCTGCGGTGGAGCTGCCCGAACCTGCGCGTCATCGCCGCCGGCCGCGCGCCCGTCGACGACCCCCGCTTCCGCTCCCTCCCGCTGGAAGGCTTCGACCCGCCGACGGCCCGCCACTACCTGCGCCGCCAGGTCGCCGAACTCGCCGGGCGCACCGACGAGGAACTCGACCTGGTCACCGACACCGTCGGCCGGAGCCCGCTCAACCTCAAGCTGGCCGCCGCCCTGCTCCGCCGCGAGGCCGACGCCCTGCGGGACCCGGCGCTGCACGACCAGCTCCGGCGGAAGCTGGAGGCCGAGACCGTCCAGGGCGTGCTGTACCGGCGCATCCTCGACCACCTGGAGGACCCGGACCTGCGCCGCATCGCCAGCCCCGGCCTGATCGTCCGGAAGGTCACACCGGAGGTCATCCGCCACGTCCTGGCCGAACCGTGCGGGCTCGGCGCCGTGGACGAGGATCGCGCGTGGGGCCTGTTCCACCGCTTCCGGGACGAGGTCTCCCTCGTCGAGGAGGTACCGGGGCAGGACGCGGTCCTCCACCGGGCCGACGTGCGCGCCGTCATGCTGCCACTGCTCCGCCGCGACCACGCCGAGGTCGTGGAGCTGATCCACCGGCGGGCGGCCGCCCACTACGAGGACGCCGGCGACCGGGTCGAGGAGCTGTACCACCGGCTCGCCCTGGGCGAGCCGACCGCCACCCTGGACGCCCGGTGGGAGGAGGAGGCGGGCCGGCTCCTGGAGCCGGCCAACGACGAGCTGCCGCCCTGTTCGCAGGTCTACCTCGCCGAGCGGATGGGGAACATCGCCCCCGCGGAACTCCGGGCGCAGGCGGACGACGAGACGTGGGCTCGGCAGGCAAGGCGCGCCGGAGACCAGTTCCTCTTGGACGACCGCCCGGAGGACGTGCTGACACTCCTCGGAGAGCGCCCTCACATCCGGATCGTCGGTCTGCGCATCTCGACCCTCGCCACCCTGCAGCGTTGGGACGAGGTGGATGCCCTGGCCGACGACGTTCTCACCACCGAGCCCGACCCGACCACCGCGACGGGCATGTTCATGGCCCGCGCCCAAAGCGCCAGGAGTCAAGGAGACTTCGCCTCGGCCCACGAGCTGCTCAACCGGGCCCTCCTCGCGGCCGAGGCCATCGAGGACAGGGTGATCACTCTCGGAATCATGTCGGCACTCCTGCGCCTGCACCGGGACAGCGGGTCGCTCGACTCACCCGACGCCCGAAAGCTCCGCGCCCGTACACTCGCGCTCGTCAGTGATCTGGACCAGCGCGATGTCACCCAGAACCCCGAGATCATCCGACTCATCGCCGCCGAACTCGGCGACGATGCGCCCGAGTTGGTCTCCTATACCACCCAGCATTCCGGCCTCGACCTCTCCGACGGAGGTGATGCCGCCCTGCTCGATTCCCTCACCCCGGAGGAGCTGCGCGACTTCACCAGGGCCACCGGCGTCAGCGTTCCACTGCCCGCGACCGACACCGACCCCTCAGGCCGCGCCCCCACCAGCGTGGACTTCGGCGACGCCGTCAACACCTACCTCGGCGCGGGAGGCAAGCACGCCGAGGCCCTGAACAACGCCGTGGTGGAGAACCTCCGGCACGAGGTGGACTTCGCCTCGCCCTCCGCCCCCGCCCGCGACACCACCCACGACGCCGTCGTCCTCCTCCCCGGCCACATGGGCAGTTCGCTCCTCGACACCGAAACCGGCCGGCACGTCTGGGGCGACCTCAGACCCACCACCCTCCTCCGGCTGAGCCTCACCGACGACTCCTCGCTGCGCGTCACCCCCGACGAGCGGGCGGGCCGGACCGGCCGCCTACGCCCCGACGGCCTGCTGCGCGCCCCGGCCTGGCTCTCGGCGCTCGGCGGCCTGGAGACCTACCAGCCCCTGCTGGACGCCCTGCACGCCACCGTCCTCCACGAGGACGCCGTCCTGCCGTTCCCCTACGACTGGCGGCTCTCCGCCGAGGTGAACGCGCGTCTGCTGGCCGAGGCCGCCCACCGCCACCTGGCGGCCTGGCGCGCGAGCCCGCACCGCCGTCGGGCGGGGGTGCCCGACGAGGAGCCCCGGCTGGTCTTCGTCGCCCACTCCACCGGCGGACTCGTCGCCCGGGCGGCGCTGGCGGCCGATTCCCGGCTGGCGGCGCTCACCCGCGACCTGGTCACCATCGCCACGCCCTTCCACGGCACCCCCGCGGTCGCCGAGATGCTGGTCGGCCGCCGCCGGTTCCTCCCGCGCCCGCTGTCCGGGCTGGCCGCCACCCTGCCGGGGGTGTACGACCTGCTGCCGACCTTCCGCTGCGTCGAGACCGACGACGCGCTGCGCCGGCTGGACCTCGACGACGTCCGCCGCCTCGGCGGCGATCCGGAGCTCGCCGCCGCCGCCATGGCGGCGCGGGCGGCGGAGTCCCGCGCGGCCTTCCTCCCCCGCACCCGCGCCGTGGTCGGCATCGGCCAACCGACCGTGCAGGGCCTGCGGTTGGCTGGGGACGGCCTCGAACCGGTGCTGACGGCACCGCGCGCCCACGACGACGGCCGCCCGTACCGGAGCGAGTCCGGCGAGGCCGTCCGCTGGGACCGCGGCGGGGACGGCCTCGTCCCGCGCGACGCCGCCGCGCCCTCCGCCTCGAACGCCGTGCTGTTCGTGTCCGGCCGGCACGGCACCCTCTGCTCCGATCCGCACGTCCTGGAACTCGTCCGGTCCGTGCTCACCGACCGGCGGCCGGCCAACGTCCGGCCCCGCCCGGTCAGCCACGCCCTCCAGCGCCCGGGCCTCGGCCTGTCCCTCCCCGAAAGGACCGTCCCGGGCCAGCCCTGGCCGCTCATGGTGCACGGTGCGTCACCGGACGACGCCGCCTGCCGCATCACCGACGAGGCCACCGGGGCGACCGTCGCCACGCCCCGGCTGCTCCTCAGCGACGCGACCCTGGTCGCCGCCGTCACCCTCCCCCGCCCGGGTCTCTACCGGGTCACCGTCACCTCCGGCCCCGACCGCGTCAGCGACCTCCTCCTCACCACCGGCCCCGACTGACCCCACCGGCGGACGGGCGGCCGGAGCCCACAGCTCCAGCCGCCCGCTCCGCCGTTCCGCCTCCGGCGGGTGTCAGCCCGCCGAGGGACGGCGGTCGGAGCGCAGGCGCTCGGCGCCGTCCGAGCCGGGGTCCTGGAGCGTGTCGTCGGTGCCCATGACCTCGGGCACCGCGACCAGGAGCTCGTAGAGGAAGTCGTGGAAGCCCTCCGGCGTCGGCGCCGTGTGGGTCAGCGGGTAGACCCCGAACTGCAGGTAGTGCAGGGTCTTGCGCATCATCTGGGCCGGCGAGCAGACCGAGACGAGCGTGCCGAACCCGCCGTCCCTGAAGTACGAGGCGGCGACGAAGCACTCGTCGGCGGAGCCGTAGACGCCGGCCTCGCCCTTGTACCGCTCGTTGAGGTCGTCGCCGCGCACGGCCGGGGCCGGCACGCCGAGCTTCTCCAGGAACTCCCCGCCGGCCCGGCTGAGGCTGTTCTCGTCCTCCACCCCGAGGTGCCGGTGGCGGCTGCCCGGCACGTAGACCTCCACCGGCCGCCCGGCCTCCAGGTAGCCCCGGTAGAGCTCGTGGCCGCGCCGCAGCCGGGCCTCGAACTCCTCGCCCGGCACGGCCCGGTCGGCCAGCGGGTGCTGGGCCGCCACCTCGATCAGCACGCCCGGCAGGTGGCGCCGTGCCCGCATGAAGGCCTGGGCCGTGGAGAGCCGCTCGCGCCACCGCCGCTCCGTGGCAGGGGACAGGGCCGCCGTGTCACGTAAGTCCATCGCAGACCGCCTCACGATATCGTCCTCACTTCGCCGCGCTCCTCGACGATGGCCCAGGTCCGGTCGAAGTGCTTCCAGCAGGCGTCGATCAGACCGAAGTCCCGGGTCCCGCGCAGTTCCAGGGACGGGGTCTCCGGGGCCCGCGCCGGCGGCAGGGTCAGCGTGACCCATCCCCAGGTCCGGTCGCAGAGAATCATCGTGGACCGCAGGTGCGTGGTGAAGAACCCGATCTCGATCGATCCGGCGGCCGTGCTGCGCGCCCCTGCCTCGCGGACGATCGACCGCAGCCGGGCCTCCACCTCGCGCACCTCGGCCGCGATCGGCGAGCGCTGGTCCCACAGCGACTCGGACTCGTCGACGTCGACGAGGAACTGCCCGTCGGGCGTCGGCACCAGGACGCGGATCCGGGAGCCGGCCGCGAGCGCCTTCGTCAGGTAGGGCGTCTGGATCTCGATCAGCCGTTTTCCGCTGGTGGACATGATCCCGATCGACGAGGCCTTCCCGAGGTTCTCGCTCAGGGCGTTGCCGGCCTGCCCGTCCACGCTGATCCGGGCCACACCGATCTGCGTCCCCGGGGCCACCAGGTTCTGCCATTCGGCGGAGAAGGTGTGCGCGATCGAATTGCCCTTGACCCAGCCGGGCTGGGGAGTGTGCCGGACGGCCAGCCGCAGCGCCCTGGTGACGTCGTTGCGCAGGTCGGCGACGGTGCGCCAGGACCTCCAGAGCCGCTCGCGCCGCACCTTCTCGCGGAAGACGGCCAGCCGCTGCGCGTCCTCCGGCGTCGGCTGCCAGCTGTCCGTGTGCAGTTCGACGGGGTCGGCGTGGACGAACACCAGGATGGGCTTGTCCAGCGAGCGGGCGTGGTCGTACTCCCGTTCCGTGAAGCTGACGGTCCCCGCGCCGACGTCCCCGTACCGCGCTCCGAGGATGAGGACGAGGTAGTCGCAGTCGTTGATCACCCGCTCGACGACCTCCCAGGCGCCCTCCGCCCGCGCGTCGAACAGTTCCATGCCGGAGGGGATGTACCCCTCCTTGACCAGCTCGTCGATGACGGCCTCGCGGTGCTGCTTCAGGTCCAGGCTGGTCGAGCTCACGAACACCTGGTAGCGGCGCTCGTCAGGGGCGGTGCCGGCCGGCGGCGCGGTGCCCGACGACGCCGGGGCGCCGGGGTGGGCGTCGGACTCCGCCGGCCCGTAGTAGTTGAAGTTGTTCGTCACCGAGCTGCGCGGGCCGATGGCGTTGCCGGCGACGTCGGCCCCGGCACCGACCCCGCCGCCCCGCACCTCCACGTGCTCGGCCGGCCGCTCCGGCTCTCCCGGGTCCTGCGGCCTGCGCCGCCGGAAGCGCGACCCCGGCATCAGCCGGCCACCTCG
>NZ_LFVW01000349.1:0-12647 GCF_001182915.1 Kitasatospora sp. MY 5-36 | reverse complement strand
GCCGGCTGGTGTTCGCCGCCGCGGGCGCCTTCTCCGTCGCCGCGGTGACGCTCGGCGGTGTCGGCGGGCTCAGCACGCAGGGCGAGGAGCGCCACGGCACCACCGTCAGCCCGCCCGGCTCCGGCACCGGACGCGGCGGCGGCCTCGTCCCGATGAACGCCCAGGTCCCGGTGGACTTCCCCGGCCGCCCGGTCGCCGCGACCCGCGACGCGACCCCGCCGGGCTCCCCGGAGCGCTACCCCGGGGGCGCCGTGGCACAGCGCCAGCAGACCCGCTAGAACAACCCTCGACGGACCCGGGACGCACGCTCGATCCCCCGTCCGGACGGCCTCGGCCACCGGCAGGTCTTTACCACGGCTTCATCCCAGCGTGGACCAGGGACTCGCCGGTGGCCATTACCCTGTAGGAACCGTCGTCCGACGAGCTAGGGAGCCAAAGGTGTTCAGCGACGTGAGCGGGCTGGAGGTGCTGACCCTCGTCGTGATGGCCATCATCATCTTCGGTCCGGACAAACTGCCGAAGCTGATCCAGGACACCATGAACGTCGTCCGGAAGATCCGTTCCTTCGCCGACAACGCGAAGGAGGACATCCGCAGCGAGCTGGGCCCCGATTTCCAGGACTTCGAGTTCGAGGACCTGAACCCCAAGACCTTCGTCCGCAAGCAGCTCATGGGCGGCGAGGAGGACCCGCTGGGCCTCAAGGGGATGAAGGACTCGCTGGACATCCGCTCCGTCCTGGACGACAAGCCCGCGGCCCCGGTCAACGGCCGCAGCGGCAGCGTCAGCTTCGAGAAGTCCGCGCCGGCCCCCGCCTCCGCCTCGACCGGCGCCCCGCTGGCCCCCGGCGAGCGCCCCCCGTTCGACCCCGACGCCACCTGACCGACCCCGCGTACGGCGCCCCGGCGCCGCGCCACCGCCCCGCCCGGCCACCCGGCTGAGCGGGGCGGTGGCGTGTGCGCCGCTATTGTGCTGATTGCTCCCGCTGAGCCGTCCGTCACACCGCGCCCCGTCGCGGACCGGTAACGGCCCCGGGGAGCGCCGCGGTACGCCACCATGGGAGCGCGCCACGGCAGGCAAACGTGTGTTTGAGGAGGCCCGGGGATGGACGCGACGAGTCAGGCGGGAGGGGCGACGGCCACGGCCGGCGGCCCGGTGGTCGGCGGACAGGCGGGCCCGGCGGACCCGCTGGTGCCCTACCTGTCCGCAGACTTCCCCTGGTACGGGCTGGACGAGGGCTGGACCGGCCGTCGCTTCCTGGTGCAGGCCGGCGCCGGCCCCCGCACCGCGGGCAGCGTCGACTACGGCTCGCTCGGCCACGGCGAGGAGCCGGCCCAGCGGTACGAGCCGCGCGACGTGCGGAAGTTCGCCGTCGTGGTCACCGTGGCCCGCCGGGACAGCCGCCGCAGCGCCGACAACACCGGCACCCTGGAGGCGACCTCCGCCTCCTCCGCCGCCTGGCTGGCCGGCTCCGGCCTGCTCGCCGGCACCTGGCCCGGGCAGCTGGACCGGGCGCTGCGCCAGGACTGGCTGGACCAGCAGAGCAGCCTCGCCTGGGACCTCGCCGACGACCTGGCCGGCCCGGGCTGGTCCACCCTCAGCCTGCCGGTCAACGGCCTGCCGCAGCCCTTCCGCTACCGCGAGTCCGAGTACGGCTGGGTGCTGGCCGGCGAGGCCCCCGGCGTCCTGCTCGGCGCCTACGGCCGCGGCGTCAGCGCGTACGGCCTCGGCTTCTCCACCGTCCCGGACCTGACCGCCTACACCCGGCCGTAGGGCCCGCGGCGGTACGGCGAAGGGCCGGGTGGTCTGGTCCGACCACCCGGCCCTTCGTCGTCACCGTCTCAGAACTTGTTCCTGGGCGTCAGGCCCAGCGACATCCCGGACAGCCCGCGCTGGCGGCCGCCGAGCTTGCCGGCCACCGCGCGCAGGGCGACGCCGGCCGGGGAGTCGGGCGCGGCGAGCACGACCGGGCGGCCGTCGTCGCCGCCCTCGCGCAGCCGCACGTCGATCGGGATCGAGCCGAGCACCGGGACGGTCGCGCCGACGGTGCGGGTGAGCGCGTCCGCGACGGTCTGGCCGCCGCCGGTGCCGAAGACGTCGATCATCTCGTCGCAGTGCGGGCACGGCATGCCGGACATGTTCTCGATCACGCCGACGATCTTCTGGTGGGTCTGCACCGCGATGGTGCCGGCCCGCTCGGCCACCTCGGCGGCGGCCATCTGCGGGGTGGTGACGATCAGGATCTCCGCGTTGGGGACCAGCTGGGCCACCGAGATGGCGATGTCGCCGGTGCCGGGCGGCAGGTCCAGCAGCAGCACGTCCAGGTCGCCCCAGTACACGTCGGCGAGGAACTGCTGGAGCGCGCGGTGCAGCATCGGGCCGCGCCAGACCACCGGGGCGTTGCCCGGGGTGAACATGCCGATCGAGATGACCTTCACGCCGTTCGCCTGCGGCGGCATGATCATGTCCTGGACCTGGGTCGGCCGGCCCTCGACGCCCAGCATGCGCGGCACGCTGTGGCCGTAGATGTCGGCGTCCACCACGGCGACCTTCAGGCCGTCGGCGGCCATCGCGGCCGCCAGGTTGACGGTCACCGAGGACTTGCCGACGCCGCCCTTGCCGGAGGCGACGGCGTAGACCCGGGTCAGCGTGCCCGGCTTGGCGAACGGGATCTCCCGCTCGGGGGCGCCGCCGCGCAGCAGCTGGGACAGCTCCTTGCGCTGCTCGTCGCTCATCACGTCGAGCTCGACCTCGACGCCGGTCACGCCGGGGACCTTCCCGACCGCCTCGCGCACCCGGGTGACGATGGTGTCGCGCATCGGGCAGCCGGAGACCGTCAGGTAGACCGCGACGCTCACCACGCCGCCCTCGGCGATCCCGACCGATTTCACCATGCCGATCTCGGTGATCGGGCGGTTGATCTCCGGGTCGTTGACGGTCGCCAGCGCCTGGCGTACGGACTCCTCCGTGACGCCGGCCGCGACCTCTGTCTCGTTGGCCATGCCTTGATGGTACGGCGCCCGGCGAAGTCGTTAACCGGTCGGTAGCGTGCCGCGGGTCACAGCGGCTCGGGGGCTTCCCGGCGTTCGTCGATCTCCTTGAGCAGGGACTGGAGTTCGGACCGGATGCTGCCCAGTTCAGAAGTGATGAAGGCCCGGGTGGCGACCTCGCCGAGCCCGTGCCGAAGGGCCGCGACCTCGCGGGTCAGGTACTCGGTGTCGGCGATGTTGCGGTCGCTGCGGGCGCGGTCCTGCTCCATGTTGACGCGGTCCCGGTTGTCCTGCCGGTTCTGCGCCAGCAGGATCAGCGGGGCCGCGTACGAGGCCTGCAGGGACAGCGCCAGGGTCAGGAAGATGAACGGGTACTCGTCGAAGCGCACGGACATCGGCAGCAGCGTGTTCCACGCTATCCAGACGACCACCACCACCGTCATCCAGACGATGAACCGCCCGGTGCCGAGGAAGCGGGCGATCCGCTCGGACAGGACGCCGAAGGCCTCCGGGTCGTAGGAGGGCAGCGTGAGCAGGCCGGGCCGGGCGGTGCGCGGCTGGTCGAGCCGGGCGCGGCCGGTGCCGGTGATCGGCGCGGTCTCCGCGCGCCGGTCCCGGGCGCCCTCGCGGGTGCGCAGCTCGCGCAGCTGTCGCAGCTGGCGCAGTTCGCCCTGGAGGCGCCGGCGTGCGGAGTCGTCCGACCGTCCGCTGCGGTCACCGTCCATCGGTCACCCCTTCCGTCTCGTCGTCGCGGACCTCGTCGTGGGCGTGCAGCGCGGCGTCGCGCCAGTCGTCCGGCAGCAGGTGGTCGAGCACGTCGTCGACGGTCACCGCGCCGAGCAGGTGGTCCGCGTCGTCGACGACCGGCGCGGCGACCAGGTTGTAGGTCGCCAGGTAGCTGGTGATCAGCGACAGCGGGGTGTCCGGCGGCAGCGGGTCCAGGTCGTCGTCGACCAGCGAGCCGACCAGGACGTACGGGGGCTCGCGCAGCAGCCGCTGGAAGTGCACGGTGCCCAGGTAGCGGCCGGTCGGGGTCTCGTTCGGCGGGCGGCAGACGAAGACCTGCGCGGCCAGCGCGGGCTTGTGGTCGCTGACCCGGACCCGGGCCAGCGCCTCGGCGACCGTCGCGTCCGGCTCCAGCACGATCGGCTCGGTGGTCATCAGACCGCCGGCGGTGTCCTCCTCGTACGTCAGCAGGCGGCGCACCGGCGCGGCCTCGTCCGGCTCCATCAGCTGGAGCAGCCGCTCGGCCTCGTCGCCGGGCAGCTCGGAGAGCAGGTCGGCGGCGTCGTCCGGGTCCATCGCCTCCAGGACGTCGGCGGCGCGCTCCTCCTGGAGCTTGCCGATGATCTCGACCTGGTCGTCCTCGGGCAGCTCCTCCAGGACGTCGGCCAGCCGCTCGTCGTCGAGGGCGGCGGCGACCTCGGCCCGGCGCTTGGCGGACAGGTGGTGCAGCACGCTGGCGAGGTCGGCGGGGCGCAGCTGCTCGAAGGTGGCGAGCAGGTTGGCCGCGCCCTGGTCCTGCTCGGGCAGCGAGAAGCCGGTGACGTCCTGCCAGTCCAGGGTGAGCCGCTCGCCCTTGCCCTTGCGCAGCCGGCCGGCCCGGCCGACCTGGACGAAGACCTTGCTGATCTCCCACTCGCGCAGCCGGGTCTGCACCATGCCGACGTCCAGCACGGTGACGTCCTCGGCGGTCTTGGACCAGGTGACGGTGCGGTCCAGCAGCTCGGCGAGCACCAGGGTCTCGGACGGGCGCTGCTCGAAGCGGCGCAGGTTGATCACGCCGGTGGTGAGCACCTGGCCGGACTCCAGGCTGGTCACCCGGGTCATCGGCAGGAAGATCCGGCGCCGGCCGACCACCTCGACCACCAGGCCGAGCACGCGCGGCGGGCGGCCGCCGAGCCGCAGCGACACGACCACGTCCCGGACCCGCCCGACCTGGTCGCCGTTCGGGTCGAACACCGCGATGGCGGACAGATGGGAGATGAAGACCCGGGTGCCTGGCCCTGCCATGGACTCCCTCGACTCGCTCGACGCCGTACCGGGTGCGCCGGGGGCGCACTCGCGGCCAAGGCTACCCGCGTGCTCCGGGCCCGGCCGGGAGGCACGGTAGCCGCCGGACACGTCCTGGGCGTGAACCTTTAACGGCGCTTGAACAGCAGTTTGGGCAGGCCGGCCGGGATCGGCAGCCGGGTGGTGGCCGGGGTGGGCATCGGCTGGGCGGCGTGCGAGCCGTCCGGCATCGCCCCGGGGTGCTCGGTGAGCGGGCCGGTCGGCTCCAGCCGCAGCACCCGGCACTCGCGGGCCCAGCGCTCGGTGATGGCGTCGGTGTCGGGCGCGTTCAGCCGCTTGCCCTTGAGCTCCTCGACGGCGCCCAGCCAGGCCTCGCTGCCCGGGGCGGGTTCGACCACCCGGGCGCTCCAGCCGGTCAGCCGGCCGCCCTTGTCCTTGCTGCGGACGGTGACCACGGCCCCGGCGCCGGGCTCCAGGCCGTGCAGCGGCTGCTCGGCGCCCCCGCCGACCACCACGACCGCGCCGTCGTGCCAGGCGTGCCACAGCGGCCGGGCCTGCTCCTGCCCGTCCGCGCGCACCCAGAGCAGGCCGGACTTCTTCGCGGCCTCCTCCAGCAGGGCCCGGTCGAGGAAGTCGTCGGCGGTCGCGGCGGCGGGCGTACGGTCCATGGCGGACAGCGTACGGCTTTCGGCGTCCACCGGGTGTCTCAGCCTCCGGGCGACAGTTCCATTGCGCCGCCACGGGCCTTACCGTATGACCGCCCCACCCCCGCGACCAGCAAGGAGCGCCGTGCCCGCCGCCCGGCCCGCGACCGCCCCCTCCGCCGCCCCCGCGACCGCCGACCCGGGGCCGGCGCACCCGCTGCCCACCCTCGACCTGCTGCTGCTCGCCGTCTCGATCGGCGGCATCTCGCTGTCCGGCCCGCTGATCAGCGCCACCGCCGCGCCCGCGCTGGCGATCGCCCTCTGGCGCAACGTCATGTCGGTCGGCGTCCTCGGCCCGTACGCGCTGCTGCGCCACCGCGCCGAACTGCGCGGGATCGGCCGGCGGGCGCTGCTGCTCGCGGTGGCCGCCGGGGCGCTGCTCGCCGTGCACTTCGCGCTCTGGATGCCCAGCCTGCGGATGACCTCGGTGGCCTCGGCCACCGCCCTGGTCACCACCACCCCGCTGTGGACCATCCTGCTGATGCGGCTGATGGGCGTCCGGGCGCCGCGGCTGGTCTGGCTCGGTACGGTCGTCGCCTTCGCCGGGGTGCTGGTGCTGACCGGCGTCGACCTCTCGCTCTCCCCGCGCGCGCTGCTCGGCGACGCGCTCGCGCTCGCCGCCGGCCTGGCCGCGGCCGGGTACATGCTGCTGGGCGCCGAGGTCCGCAAGACCGTCAGCACCACCGCGTACACCCTGGTCTGCTACGCCACCACGGCCGTGGTGCTGCTGGGGATCTGCCTGGTCGCCGGCACGCCGCTGGCCGGGTGGCCGGCCGGGGTGTGGTGGCAGATCGTGCTGCTGATGGTCGCCGCCCAGCTGCTCGGCCACTCGCTGAGCAACCGCGTGGTGCGCAGCCTCGGGCCGTCCGTCACCTCGACCGCGATCCTGCTGGAGACGCCGGGCGCGGCGCTGATCGCCGCCCTCTGGCTGGGCCAGTGGCCGCCGGCGGCCGCCTACCCGGCGGTGGTGCTGATCCTGCTCGGGCTGGTCCTGGTCGCCCGCGGCGGGCGGCGCTGACCGCCGGCCCCGGCCGGGGGTACCGCCCTCGGCGGGGGCCCGGGTGCCGACGTCGGCGCGGTCAGAGCCAGCCGTTGCGGCGGAAGCCCCGGTACATCCCGAAGCAGATCAGCACGATCGCGCCGAGCACCGTCGGGTAGCCGTACTTGTGGTGCAGCTCCGGCATGTACTCGAAGTTCATGCCGTAGACGCCGGTGATCATGGTGGGCACCGCGAAGATCGCCGCCCAGGCGGTGATCTTGCGCATGTCCTCGTTCTGCGCCACCGAGACCTGCGCCAGGTTCGCCTGGAGCAGCGAGTTCAGCAGCTCGTCGAAGCCGTGCACCTGCTCGGCGACCCGGGCCAGGTGGTCGGCGACGTCCCGGAAGTACTTCTGGATGTCCGGGTCGACCAGCCGCTGGAGCGGCTCGGACAGCTGCTGCATCGGGCGCAGCAGCGGCGCCACGGCACGCTTGAACTCCAGGACCTCGCGCTTGAGTTGGTAGACCCGGCCGACGTCGGCGCTGCGCCCGCCCTTGGCCGAGAAGACGCCGTACTCGATCTCGTCCACGTCGTTCTGGAGCCGCTCGGCGACCAGCAGGTAGTTGTCCACGACGTGGTCGGCGATCGCGTGCAGCACCGCCGCCGGGCCCTTGGAGAGCAGCCCGGCCTCGTCCGCGTCGGCCTCCAGCCGGTGGCGCAGCTCCTGCAACGAGCCGTGGCCGCCGTGCCGGACGGTGATCACGAAGTCCCGGCCGGCGAAGACCATCAGCTCACCGGTCTCCACCACCTCGCTGGTGGGCGTGAGCTGGTCGTGCTCGACGTAGCGGATGGTCTTGAAGACGGCGAACAGCACGTCGTCGTAGCGCTCGACCTTGGGCCGCTGGTGCGCGTGCACCGCGTCCTCGACCGCGAGCGGGTGCAGGCCGAAGCGCTGGGCGATCCCCTCGAACTCGGCCTCGGTCGGCTCGTGCAGCCCGATCCAGCTGAACGAGCCCTCGCCCTCGGGGAGTTGGTGGGCGGCCTTGACCCGGTGGGCGGCCTCGCGCGGGCTGCACGTCTCGCCCCTGCGCTTGCCGTGCTGGTAGACCGCGCAGTCCACGACCGCCGAACCGGCGTCCTCGGGCAGGACGGCGTAGACGCCGGCCGCGCCCCGGCGGCGGTTGGTGCGGACGGCGGCGCGCAGGCTGTTGATCATCGACATGGCAGGCTCCCAGAGGCAGGAACCGTCGCGCGGCCGCGCGGAAGGAAAAACGTTCGGCCGCGGTACGACGGCGGAGAACACCGGTGAAACGGGGGATGAAAGTGCTCTCCCGGCCGGTCCGTCCGCCGTGGGGCCTGTGCCCGGGGCTACCGCGGCTGATTCAGCCGGTTGGGCCTGCGGGGCGCGGGGTACGGGGAAGTCGGGGCCGGGCAGAGCTGCCGGTACTGCATGGTCGGCCGGTATCCACCGCAACCACCTCCTTCGCGCCGCCGCCCCGGGACGAACGATCCCGGTGGCCAGTCGCTCACCCTAACATCTGACCGGGCGTCGAGGCCGAGGGGTTCCCGGAGGTTTCCGAAGGCTTTACGGGATCCTTGCCCCGCCCGGCCGTTGCCCCGCCACGGCGCCCCGCCGCACCGCCGCCGACCGCCTCCGGCCCGCCCGCACGCGGCCCGCGAACCCCCGGGGGTTACGCTCACCGGCATGGCGCACGACTTCCCGCTCTTCGGCGACCCCCACGGCGGCAGCTCCCCGGAGCTCACCCGGGAGGCGGTGCTGGCCGCCGTCGAGGCCCGGCTGATCTCCACCTTCGGCGAACCGGGCGGCCGCGCCGCGGTCACCTTCCTCGGCGCCGACCGGATCGAGGTGCTGCGCTTCGGCCCGGACGCCGAGGGCCTGGTGCGGTACGCGACGCTCGGCATGTCCGCCGCACCGATGGCCGACCCGACCGCGCCGGTCGCCGACCAGGTCCGCGGCCCGCGCGTCGAACTGGTGCTGACGGTCCGGGGCGGGCGCGACAGCGTGCTGCGCACCCTGGCCACCTTCGCCGCCACCCCGCAGGTCGAGGGCCTGGTGGTGGCCCCGGGCGGCTCGCTGGACCTCGGCTCGCCGCTCTGGGACGGCGCGCCCTTCACCTCGGTGCTCGCGGCCGAACCGGGCGGCCTGGTCGAGGACCTGGAGCTGGCCGAGCCGGCCGACCCGGTCCGCTTCCTGCCGCTGCTGCCGATGACGCCCAACGAGGCGGGCTGGAAGCGGGTGCACGGCGCGGCCGCGCTCCAGGAGCGCTGGCTCGACCAGGGCGCCGACCTGCGCGACCCGGGCCGACGCGGCGTCCGGCTGGACTGACCGCCGCCCGGCCGTACTCCGAAACTCCGAACGCCGGGCCAAGGGACTCATGATCCCCTGGCCCGGCGTTCGCGTTCGTTCGCGTCCGCTCAGCGCTCGATCGGCTTCGCGCCGGTCGCCTGCGCCAGCAGCGCCCCGTACACCTCCGGGTCGGTGGTGTGCTCGCCGAGCCGTACGGTCTTGCGGGTGCCGTGGTAGTCGCTGGAGCCGGTGACCAGCAGGCCGAGCTCGCCGGCCAGGCCGCGCAGCCGCTCTCTGGTCTCCTCGTCGTGGTCGGTGTGGTCGACCTCCAGCCCGGCCAGTCCGGCCGCCGCGAGGTCGGCGATCACCTGGTCGGAGACCGTCCGGCCGCGCTTGACCGCGCCCGGGTGGGCGAACACCGGCACCCCGCCGGCCGCCCGGACCAGCCGGACCGCCGTGACCGGGTCGGTCTCGTGCTTGCGGACGTCCGCCCGCCCGCCGTTGGCCAGCCAGTCGGCGGTGAAGGCGTCCGAGACGGTGGCGACCACGCCGGCCTCGACCAGCGCGCTGGCGATGTGCGGCCGGCCGACCGAGCCGGCCCCGGCGATCCGCCGCACCTGCTCCCAGCTGATCTGCGCGCCGAGCTCCCGGCAGCGCTCCACGATCGCCCGCCCGCGCCGGAACCGGTCGGTGCGCACCAGGTCCCGCTCGCGCGCGAACTCCGGCTCCTCCGGGTCGAACAGGTACGCCAGCAGGTGCAGGCTGATGCCGTCCACGGCGCAGGACAGCTCGGCGCCCGGGACGACGGTCAGCCGGCTGCCCGCGGGCAGTGCGCGCACCGCCCCGGCGGCCTCGGCGTGGCCGGCCACGGTGTCGTGGTCGGTCAGCGCCACCACGTCGAGGCCCGCGGCGACGGCCGCCGCGACCAGCTCGGCCGGGCTGTCGGTGCCGTCGGAGGCGTTGCTGTGGGCGTGCAGGTCGATGCGCACGGATCGGGCTCCTGGAGGCTCGTGGGTGCCGCCCAGGATAGGCCTAGGGCCTGTCGTCAGCCGAGGAGCCGGGGGGAGAGCGCCCCGCAGGGCAGCAGGTCCAGTTCGGCGCCGGCCTCGCGCAGGTCGGTCAGCACCAGCTCGTCGTACATCACCAGCGCGGACTGCTCGGGCCAGGCGACCGCCCAGAGCCAGAGCCCGCGGGCCTCGCCGACGAACACCGCGCGGTCGGCCGGGGCGTCCGGGACGTGGAACATCGGGGTGGGCCGCCCGGCGGCCAGCAGTTTGGCGTCGGCGGGCTTGTAGAGGCCGACGGAGTCGCCCGGGTCGGGCCCGGACAGGCCCGCGTAGCGGGCGCCGAGGCCGACCCCCAGCTCCTCGGCGACCAGCACCAGCTCGCCGAAGCCGCCGAGCGGCGCGGGCCCGGAGCAGGCGACGGCGGTGGCCCGGGCGCCCGAGACGTCGTCGCCGACGTGGGCGATGCCGGTGTAGAGCCAGCCGACCGGGAGCGGCCAGGGCAGCCAGACCGGGACCTGGGAGCGGGCGACGGCGACGCCGAGGGCCTCCACACTCGGGGGCAGCACGGGCTGCATCGGGTGCACGGCTCCGTGCCGGTCGCACTGCCAGGTGTCTGAGAACAGACCGGGGGCGCGGACCCGACCGGCGCACCTCGGGCAGCTGGGCTCGCCCCTCATAGCCGTCAACGCTCCTCCCTCCGGACCGCCGCGTCAAGGACGATCACCCGTACGGAGGGCTCGGCGGCACCTGTCGGTGGCGGGCGCCCGGACCGGCGCCGGGTGGGCGTGGCACGGGCGGTTCCCGTTGGGGGATGTCCCGTCCCGGGCGGCGGCAAACGTCCGGGGTGCCGACCCCGGAAACACTGACGCCCCGTCATCGGCGAATGCGGTGACGGGGCGTCAGTCGGGTATCGGAACGTCCGGATCGGACGCTCCCGGCTCGTCGGCGGCGGGTGAGGCCTCCCGGTCGGAGGCGCCGCGCCGGGTCAGACGGTCGGGCACGGACGGATGAGCAGGCGCTCGCCGGTGCGGGCGGCGGCCTGGACGACCTCGCGCACGGTGGCGGCGTCGGCGATCTGGCGGTCGGCGGCGGAGCCGTTGGTCTCGTCGAGTCGGACGATCTCGAAGCGCATGGTCTTCGTCATGGGCGTCTCCTTTCCTGGCCCCGCGGGGCGGGGCGGGGGCGGCTGAGTCGGTATCAGCTCTCTCGGGGTCTTGCGGATCCGGAGGTGAGGCCGGATCGGGCGGGTCGTCGCGCGTGTGGCGGTCTGCTGCGGCAAGGGCTCCCCCTGCTTGCCTGGTGCGTCCAGTGCCTCGTGCACCACGGTGTCGTGGCGGTGCTACCGGGCCGTTGCCCGTCCGTAAAGTCCAGGTTTCGGGTGATCGGTGCCGCGGTGGAGGCCGGCGATGATTCCCGGACAGAATCAAAGATTACCGTAACTAACGAATTTTGTCCTGTGTTGAAGCCGATCGAACTTGAAGAAGTGGTACAGACCACTTTCGGCGGACCGGGGGAACCGGCGCGGCCCCGACCGCGTCGGTCAGGCCCAGAACGCGGCCAGCGCCCCGGCCGTGGCGGCCGGCTGCTCGGCGTTGGGGGAGTGGCCGGCGTCCGCGACCACCACCCGGCGGGCGCCCAGGCGCTCGGCCATCGCGGTCTGCTCCGGGACCGGCCAGGCGTGGTCCCGCACCCCGGACAGCACCAGCACCGGCAGCCCGGCGGTGGCGGCGGCCAGCTCCGCCACCCGGTCCGGCGCGGCCACCAGGTGAGCGCCGGTGACGGACAGCGCCCGCGGCACGTTGGCCAGCCAGCGGCGGTGCAGGAACTCCGCGACGGCCGGCTCCAGGCTCGGCCGCGGCTGCCCGCTCTCCGCCTCCAGCTGCCGCATGACCTGCCAGATCTGCTCCAGGTCCATCCCCCGCAGGGCGTCCAGCAGCAGCCCGGTGCGGACCGCCTCGGCCGGGTCGATCGCGCCCGGGCCGGTGGACACCAGGGTCAGCGACCGCCAGGGCAGCGGGCCCTCCGCGGCCGCGGCGAGCACCGCCTCGCGCACCACCTGGCCGCCGAAGGAGTGCCCCAGCAGGTGCGGCGGGGCGCCCCCGGCCTCGGCCGCCAGCACCCCGGTGAGCGCCCGTACGTCCGCGCCGAGCGCCCCGACGGCGTACGCCGCCGGATCGTCCGGACCGCCGGTCTGGTACTGCCCGCGCTGGTCCACGGCCGTCACCCGGTACCCGGCGGCCGCCAGCGGCTCCAGCAGCGCGATGAAGTCCTCCTTGCTGCCGGTGAACCCCGGCACCAGCAGCGCCGAGCCGCGCACCGGCCCGGCCGGCTCCGCCCGCAGCGCCGCGAACTCCCCGCGCCCGGTCACCAGCCGCTCGGCCCGCGCGCACCCGGGCAGCGTCAGAAACGGCGGCGTGCTCATGGGCTGCTCTCCCTGCTGTCCTGTCGGCGCTCCCCGACGCCCCCGAGCTTAGGAGGCGGGCACAACGCCCGAGGGGGCGGGCCGGGCCGGGTGGCCTGGCCCGCCCCCTCGGGGGAGACGCGGGGGTGTCAGCTCTCCGGGGTGGCCTCCGCGGGCGCCGCCGCCTTGCGGGTGCGGGTGCGCTTGCGCGGGGCCGGGACCTCGGTGGCGGCCTCGGCGGCCGGGGC
>NZ_LFVW01000348.1:0-12649 GCF_001182915.1 Kitasatospora sp. MY 5-36 | reverse complement strand
ACCGGCACGGCGGTCGGCCGGATGCCGCAGCCGGAGGCCAGCGCGACCAGCAGCAGCACGCCGGCGCCGCGGCGCAGGACGGTGCGGGGGACAACGGTGTCGGTGGGGCTGGTCACGTGGCGTCCTTGTCCTCGGCGGCGTCGCCGGCGGGGCCGCCCTCGGCCTCGCCCGCGGACGGCGGAGGCGGCGGGGCCAGCGGCAGCGTCAGGGTGAACACCGCGCCGACCTCCCCGTTCGCCGCCGTGATCGTTCCCCCGTGTATCTGCGCGTTGGCCATCGCGATCGACAGGCCGAGGCCGCTGCCCTCCGAGCGGGCCCGCCCCCGGTCCGCCTTGTAGAAGCGGTCGAAGACGTGCGGCAGCACGTCCTCCGGGATGCCCGGGCCGCTGTCGGAGACCTCGACCACGACCGACTCCCCGTCCTGCCGGACCTTGACCCGCACCGGCGAGCCGCCGTGCTTCAGCGCGTTGCCGATCAGGTTGGCGAAGACCACGTCGAGCCGGCGCGGGTCGACCACGGCCAGGATGCCGCGCGGGGCGTCCAGTTCGACCGCGTCGTACCAGGCCCGCCCGTCGATGCAGGACATGATCAGGTCGGCGATGTCCACCTCGTCGGCGACCAGCCTGGCGGTACCGGCGTCGAAGCGGGTCACCTCCATCAGGTTCTCCACCAGGTCGGACAGCCGCCGGGTCTCGCTGACCACGAGCCGGACGGCCGGCTCGATCATCGGGTCCAGCGACTCGGCCTCGTCCTCCAGGATGTCCGTCACGGCGGTCATCGCGGTCAGCGGGGTGCGCAGCTCGTGCGACATGTCGGCGACGAACCGCCGGCTCTGCGCCTCGCGCGCGCTCAGCTCCTCGACCTGCTCGTGCAGCTGCTCCGCCGTCCGGTTGAAGGTCCTCGCCAGGTCGGCGAGCTCGTCCGAGCCGTCGACCTCCAGCCGGGTGTCCAGGTGCCCCTCGCCGAGCCGCCGGGCGGCGTCGCCGAGCCGCTTGACCGGCCGCAGCACGGTGGCCGAGGCGGCCTGGGCGAGCAGTGCCGAGCCGATCAGCGCGAACAGCGTGGCGATCGCCAGCGACCAGCCCAGGGTGTTGAGGTCGGCCCGCTCGTTCTCCAGCGACTTGAACATGTACGCCGTCGGGCCGTTCGGCACCACCTTGGTGCCGCCGATCACGAACGGCCGGCCCTCCAGGTTCTGCCGCTGCCAGTACAGGTGGTACGGGTACGGGTTGTTCTCGGTGATCTCGCGCGGCTTGGCGACGGTGGACTGCAGCGCGGTCGGCACGTCGGCCAGCGTGAAGTGCGCGGGGTCGGAGGAGGCCGGGCACTCCGGGTGCGCCGCGTCGACCACCACCACGTCGTAGGTCAGGCCGGAGCTGGCCACGGTGGACGCCAGCGAGGCCAGCTCCTGGCAGGTCGCGTTCAGCGGCAGGTCGGAGACGTTGCGGGTGAGCGAGACCCGGAAGTCGTTCAGCACGGTGTTCTGGGCGCGCTTGAGCACCGCGTCGCGGTTCAGCCAGTACGCGATGCCGGAGGCCGAGACGGCGGCGAGCAGCGCGACGGCCGCGAACACCGCGATCAGCCGCACCCGCAGGGAGCGCAGCCGACGCCACCGGCCCGTCGAGAACCGCCGGGCAGTCGTCTGATGGTCAGTCACAAGAGCCTGTCGTGGTACGGGAGTTCAGAGGTCGGGGGAGGGGCCGGCGGCCGGGTCGCGGGGTCAGGCCGGCGGGTCCAGCCGGTAGCCCACCCCGCGGACGGTGCGGATCAGCGTCGGCGCGGACGGCACGTCCTCGACCTTGGCCCGCAGCCGCTGCACGCACGCGTCCACCAGGCGGGAGTCGCCGAGGTAGTCGTGCTCCCAGACCAGCCGCAGCAGCTGCTGGCGGGAGAGCGCCTGGCCGGGGCGGCGGCTGAGCTCCAGCAGCAGCCGCAGCTCGGTCGGGGTGAGCTGGAGGTCGAGTCCGTCCTTGGTGACGGTCATCGCCGCGCGGTCGATCACCACGGTGCCGTAGGCCGAGGAGTCCGAGCTCTCCCGTTCGCCGCGCCGCAGCACCGCCCGGATCCGGGCGTCCAGCACCCGCGGCTGCACCGGTTTCACGACGTAGTCGTCCGCGCCGGACTCCAGGCCCACCACCACGTCGATGTCGTCCGAGCGGGCGGTCAGCAGGATGATCGGCAGCTGGTCGGTGCGGCGGATCCGGCGGCACACCTCGAAGCCGTCGATGCCGGGCAGCATCACGTCGAGCACGATCAGGTCGGGCCGCTGCTCCTTGAAGAGACGCAGACCGTCCTCACCGGAGGCAGCGGTGGCCACGCGGTGGCCCTGGCGGGTGAGGGCGAGTTCGAGGCCGGTCCGGATGGCGTCGTCGTCCTCGATCAGAAGGAGGAAAGGCACGGCCCCATTTTGGCCCACCGGCAGCGCCGAATCACCCCCCGGACCACCCACCGTCCCTTCTGGAACCGGAACGCGTGCCACCGGCGTCAGGTTCACAGGGGGGCGGTCCGGGACATTCGGACGGCTCCTGTGACACCCCTGTGACAGTCGGCGGACAGCGCCATCACAACCGGCGGGCAGGATTTTCCATGTCGCCGCAGGACAGCGGGCCGCAAGGCCGGCTGAAGGGCGGCTACCGGAACCGCTCGTACCGACCCAGGGGGCGCACGATGAACGCCACGCTTCAGACCCGGACCAACCCGGCTGTCCGCACCGCGCGTTCGTCAGCCACGTCCCACCGGACCCGGTACGAGGTCAGGACCGACGAGAACTCCGGTGCCGTGACCGTGCGGGGGTGCGCGCACAGCACCGGTGGAAATCCTGTCGCCCGTCGGGTGAGCGGCGGCGGCAGGACGGGGGAGCTGTACGGGATCGGCCGTCTGGGGAGTTCGGCCGACTCCGCCACCACCCTCACGCTGCGGGGGATCCTCCCCGTCCGCGTCGAGGGCAAGGACGCCCCGGGGGGGAACCGGGGGACCGGGGGGAACGGTCTGCGGACGGTCGGTTCGGGGGAGCCGACCGGTCGCGAGGCCGCCGGTGCGACGCTGCTGCGGCTGAACCCCGCGGCGGCCCGCACCACCGAGGCCGGGCAGGGAGGCGCGCAGGGGGAGCACCCGGCCGTCGCGGAGGACCACATCACGGAGTTCACCGCGTACGTGCGCGAGCGCCGCGCCTCCCTGTACGCCACGGCCTACCACCTGACCGGTGACCGCTACGAGGCCGAGGACCTGCTGCAGAGCGCGCTCTTCAGCACCTACCGGGCCTGGGGCCGGATCACCGACAAGGCCGCGGTCGGGGGCTACCTCCGCCGCACCATGACCAACCTGCACATCTCCGCCTGGCGGCGCCGCAAGGTCAACGAGTACCCGACCGAGGAGCTGCCGGAGACGGCCGGCGACACCGACGCGATGGGCGGCACCGAGCTGCGCACCGTGCTCTGGCAGGCGCTGGCGAAGCTGCCGGAGAACCAGCGCACCATGCTGGTGCTGCGGTACTACGAGGGCAAGACCGACCCGGAGATCGCCGGCGTGCTGGGGATCAGCGTCGGCACGGTCAAGAGCAGCATCTGGCGCGCCCTGCGCCGGCTGCGCGAGGACGAGCACCTGAACAAGTCCGGCGACACCGTCCGGGCGTTCGGCGAGCTGGTCGCGTAACGAGGACTCCCGTCGGGGGACGGGAAGCGGACGGTCACGGTCCGGGGGCAGCGGCTCGGGGGAGCACGCCCGTGGGGGAGCCGAAGACCGTTCGGGGAAGGCGAAGGGCCCGGTGCGGGGGAGACGCACCGGGCCCTTCGTCATGCCCTGGGGGTTCGGCCGTACCGGGCTCGGCCGTACGGGGTTCAGGCGGCGGAGAGCTCGCCGGCCCGGGTCGCGGCGCGGATCCGCCGCTCGGCCTCCGGCCCGGCGCACGCGTACGAGCCGAGCGCGACCTGCCGTCCGACGATGGACCGCTCGGCCCGCATCAGCCGCAGGCCCCGGCGCAGCAGCACCGGCAGCGACTTGCGGCCCTCCCGGACGTCCCGGCGCAGCCGGCGCCAGGCCGTGGTGAGCGCGCCGTTGCGCAGGCACAGGGCGTCGCCGAGCAGGCCCTGCTCGGCGCACTCGGCGGTGATCTCGGCGGCGAAGATGCCCTCCGCGATGAACGCGTCCGCCCCGTCCAGCTCCAGGCCGCGGGTGCCGATCCGGCCGTTGTCCGGGATCGAGTACACCGGGACGTCGGTGCGGCCGTGCTCGTGCAGGGCGCGGATCGCGGCGACGGCCTGGTCGCGGTGCCAGGCCAGCGGGGAGTCCCAGTCGACGGCGCCGTCCGGCAGCCGCGGCAGGGTCGGGTCGTCCCCGTCCTTGTAGAAGTCGTCGAGCTGGAGCACCGGCAGGCCGCTGCGCTCGGCGAGCGAGGACTTCCCCGACCCGGAGGGCCCGGAGAGCAGGATCACCCGGGCATGCCCGGTCGGTGCGGGGTTCATGGGGGAGTCACTCACGGGACACCAGTCTGACGCATCCCGGCCGGTTGCCGAAACCGGCCGGGGCGGACCTTCTACCGTGCCCCTGGCTTCGACTGTGACGCCGGGTCGGCGAGGGCGACGTGGACCATCGGCAGGTAGCGGCTGTCCACCTGGAGGTAGACCGGTTCGTCGGCGCCGGGCGGCAGGTAGGCGGTGGCGGCCCAGTCCGGGCTGTGCCAGGTGTCGGGCTCGGGCTCGTGGAAGGTCCCGCCGGCGGGCAGTTCGCGCCGGTCGGTGTCGCGGGTGACCAGGGCCACGGTGTCGGTGCCCGGCCTGATGCGCAGGCTGCCGTTGACGTAGTCGGGCTGCCGCTCGGACCGGGCCGAGCAGGGCACCCTGACCGGGCGGCCCGCGGCCAGCCGCCGCCTGGTGCGGGCCACGTGCCACGTGCGGTAGAAGCCGTCCGCGAACAGTGCCATCAGCTCGCCGATGAACTCGCCCATGCGTCCCCCCGGTCGTTCCCCCGGCCGTCTCCGTCACCGGTGATTCTGGCCGGGCCGGTGGGGCGGGCGGGAGCGTCGAAAGTCGGCGGCGCGGGTGACGAAAGTCGACGGGCCGACGGCGGGAGCACCCCGGGAACGCCGACGGACCCGCGCCAGGGGGGGAGAGGCGCGGGTCCGTCCTGTGACCGTCCGGGCCCTGGGGGGTGAGGGCACTGGGGACGGCCAGTCTGTGGAGTTGTTACCCGGAGTACCGGAGGTCAGATCCCCTTCGGGTGCCAGACCGTCTTCGTCTCCAGGAACGAGAGTAGCCGCTTTGTACCCGGCGCATTGGTCCAGTCCTGGGCGAACGGGTCCAGCGCCGGACGGACCACCCTCTTCAGGGTATCCGCGGCGGCCGCCTCCAGCGCGTACGCCGCGCCGGGACCGTCGGCGGCGATGGCCCCGGTGAGGTCCAGCGCGTTGACGTCCTGGTGCGAGGCCAGGGTGGGGGCGATGTCCGCGGTCCGGCCCGAGACGATGTTGACCACGCCGCCCGGGACGTCCGAGGTGGCCAGCACCTCGCCCAGCGACAGCGCGGGCAGCGGGGCGTCCGCGGCGGCCGCGACCACGACCGTGTTCCCGGTGGCGATCGCCGGGGCGATCACCGAGACCAGGCCGAGCAGCGAGTGCCCGTACCCGGCCTGCGGGGCGACGACCCCGACCACACCGGTCGGCTCCGGGGAGGAGAGGTTGAAGTACGGACCGGCGACCGGGTTGGCGCCGCCCGCGATCTGGGCGACCTTGTCGGTCCAGCCCGCGTACCAGACCCAGCGGTCGATCGCGGCGTCCACCAGCGCGGCGGCCTTCTTCGGGCCGATGCCCTCGGAGACGGCCACCTCGGCGGCGAACTGCTCGCGCCGGCCCTGGAGCATCTCGGCCACCCGGTACAGCACCTGGCCGCGGTTGTACGCGGTGGTGCCGGCCCAGCCCTTGACCGCCTTGCGGGCGGCCAGGACGGCGTCACGGGTGTCCTTGCGGGTGCCCAGCGGGACGTTGGCGAGCCACTCGCCCTTGGAGTCGGTCACCTCGTACACCCGCCCGCTCTCGGAGCGCGGGAACTTCCCGCCGACGTACAGCTTGTAGGTCTTGAAGACGTCAAGACGCGTTGCGACATCAGACATCGAGGGCCTCGACATTCAGGTAGGGCTCCAGACCGTGGCGGCCACCCTCGCGGCCGTAGCCCGACTCCTTGTAGCCGCCGAACGGCGAGGTCGGGTCGAACTTGTTGAAGGTGTTGGCCCAGACCACGCCGGCCCTGAGGCGGTCCGCCATCCAGAGGATGCGCGAGCCCTTCTCCGTCCAGATGCCGGCGGAGAGGCCGTACGGGGTGTTGTTGGCCTTCTCGACCGCCTCGGCGGGGGTGCGGAAGGTCAGCACCGACAGGACCGGGCCGAAGATCTCCTCCTGGGCGATCCGGTGGGCCTGGCTGACGCCGGTGAACAGGGTCGGCTTGAACCAGAAGCCGGTGCCCGGGAGTTCGCACGCCGGCGACCAGCGCTCGGCGCCCTCGGCCTCGCCGGCGTCGGTCAGCGCGGTGATCCGGGCCAGCTGCGCGGCGGAGTTGATGGCGCCGATGTCGGTGTTCTTGTCGAGCGGGTCGCCGACCCGCAGGGTGCCCATCCGGCGCTTCAGGGCGTCCAGCAGCTCGTCCTGGACGGACTCCTGGACCAGCAGGCGCGAACCGGCGCAGCAGACGTGGCCCTGGTTGAAGAAGATGCCGTTGACGATGCCCTCGACGGCCTGGTCGATCGGCGCGTCGTCGAAGACGATGTTCGCGGCCTTGCCGCCCAGCTCCAGCGAGAGCTTCTTGCGGGTGCCGGCCAGCTGCTTGGCGATGGCGCGGCCGACCGGGGTGGAGCCGGTGAACGCGACCTTGTTGACGTCCGGGTGGGAGGTCAGCGCGGCGCCGGTGCGGCCGTCGCCGGTGACGATGTTGACGACGCCCTTCGGCAGACCGGCCTGGCGGCAGATCTCGGCGAAGCGCAGCGCGGTCAGCGGGGTGGTCTCGGCCGGCTTCAGGACGACCGTGTTGCCGGTCGCCAGCGCGGGCGCGATCTTCCACGCCAGCATCAGCAGCGGGAAGTTCCACGGGATGACCTGGCCGGCCACGCCCAGCGGCTTCGGGTTGGGACCGAAGCCGGCGTAGTCCAGCTTGTCGGCCCAGCCCGCGTAGTAGAAGAAGTGGGCGGCGACCAGCGGCAGGTCGACGTCGCGGGTCTCGCGGATCGGCTTGCCGTTGTCGATCGACTCCAGCACGGCCAGCTCGCGGCTGCGCTCCTGGATGATCCGGGCGATCCGGAACAGGTACTTGGCGCGCTCGCTGCCGGGCAGCGCCGACCAGTCGGCGAAGGCCTTGCGGGCGGCGGCGACCGCGCGGTCCACGTCCTCCTCGGTGCCCTGGGCGAACTCGGCGAGCACCTGCTCGGTGGCCGGGTTGACCGTCTTCAGGGCCTCGTTGCCGGAGGAGTCGACGAACTCGCCGCCGATGAAGTGGCCGTAGGAGGTGGCGATGTCGCCCGCGGCGGCCGGCGACTCGGGGGCCGGGGCGTAGGCGAAGAGGCCGCCGGCGGGCTTGGCCACGGGCTCCTCGGTGTTCTTCTTCTTGGCCATGGTGATCAGTCCACCGTCACGTAGTCGGGGCCGGAGTAGCGGCCGGTGGCCAGCTTCTGGCGCTGCATCAGCAGGTCGTTGAGCAGGCTGGAGGCGCCGAAGCGGAACCAGTGCTGGGTCAGCCAGTCGTCGCCGAGGGTCTCGTTGACCATCACCAGGTACTTCATGGCGTCCTTGGTGGTGCGGATGCCGCCGGCGGGCTTGACGCCGACCTGGACGCCGGTGGCCGCGCGGAAGTCGCGGACCGCCTCCAGCATCAGCAGGGTGACCGGCGGGGTCGCGTTGACGGCGACCTTCCCGGTGGAGGTCTTGATGAAGTCGGCGCCGGCCAGCATCGCCAGCCAGGAGACCCGGCGGACGTTGTCGTAGGTCTGGAGCTCGCCGGTCTCGAAGATCACCTTGAGGTGGGCGGAGCTGCCGTCGGGGCGCTTGCACGCCTCCTTGACGGCCACGATCTCGTTGAAGACGTCGAGGTAGCGGCCGGAGAGGAAGGCGCCGCGGTCGATCACCATGTCGATCTCGTCGGCGCCCGCGGCCACCGCGTCGGCGGTGTCGGCGAGCTTGACCGGGAGGGCGGCGCGGCCGGCCGGGAAGGCGGTGGCCACGGAGGCGACCTGGATGTCGGTGCCCTCCAGGGCGGCCTTCGCGGTGGCGACCATGTCCGGGTAGACGCAGATGGCGGCGACGCGGGGGGTGGTCGGGTCGGTCGGGTCGGGGGTCCTGCCCTTGGCGCACAGTGCGCGCACCTTGCCGACCGTGTCCGCGCCCTCCAGCGTGGTCAGGTCGATCATCGAGATCGCCAGGTCGATGGCGTACGCCTTCGCCGTGGTCTTGATCGAGCGGGTACCGAGAGCGGCGGCACGCGCCTCCAGGCCGACCTGGTCGACGCCGGGCAGGCCGTGCAGGAACCGGCGGAGCGAGGCCTCGGACGCAGCAACGTCCTGAAGGCCGCTGCCCGCAACGCCGAGGGCATTGGCTGCAACAGTGGACATAGTCACCAGAGCAGCATATCTACGCGCGTAGTGGGCCGCCAGGGCACCTGCCATTCGTGGCCGGACCGAGACCTCAGGGTGAGGGGCATGGGGCAGAATCGTCGACATGACCGATTCCGACGGCAAGCCCGGCCAGGGCCCCGCCGCCCCCGACGGGGAGCCCGAGTACGCGGACCGCGTGTACCGCTCTGTCCCCGGTGTGATCTCCGGAGTGCTGCTGCTGGTGGTCGCCGCCTGGCTGATCGGCGACGCGGTGGTGAGCGGGACGGGCAAGACGCCGTACGTCTCGCTCGCCGCGGTGCCGGTGTTCGCCTTCCCGGTGATCGCGTACACGCTGCGCCCGGCCGTGACGGCCGGCCGCGACCGGCTGGTGGTGCGCAACCCGTGGCGGACCGTCGTCGCGCCGTGGGCCTCGGTGGACGCGCTGCGCGCGGGGTACTCGGTCGAGCTGCTCGCGGGCGGGAAGAAGTTCCAGGTCTGGGCGGTGCCGGTGTCGCTGCGGCAGCGCAAGCGGGCCACCCGGGCGCAGAACCCCAGCGCCGCCGAGCACGCCTCCCGGACCGGTCTGGGGCTGGGGATGGCCAAGCGGACCAACCCGGTCGTCCAGGGCTCGCCCGACCCCACCCGCGCCTGGTCCGACCAGGTCACCGCCGTCCTCCAGGAGCTGGCCGAGCGCAACGCCGCCCGCCCCGCCGCCGCGGGCCCGGTCGAGGTCCGCTGGTGCTGGTGGGTCATCGCCCCCACCCTGCTCGGCCTGGTCGCGCTGATCACCGTCATCGCGGTCTGACACCGCGCGAACGCGACGGAGGGGCCCGCCGGTCACGACCGGCGGGCCCCTCCACGTGTGCGCGGGGATCAGGCGGTGATGCCCGCCGCGTCGGCGAGGTCCCGCTTGACGGTGGCGAGCAGGGCGGCGGCGCGCTCGCGGACCGGGGCCAGGTCGGCGGCCGAGGCGACCGGGAGGACGACCTCCAGGTAGCACTTGAGCTTGGGCTCGGTGCCGGAGGGGCGGACCACGATGCGGGCGGAGCGGACGCCCTCGCCGGCCAGGTAGTAGCGCAGGCCGTCGGTGGGCGGCAGCTCGGCGGAGCCGGCCGACAGGTCGTCGGCGCGGGTCACCCGGAGGCCGGCCAGCACGGTCGGCGGCTGCTCGCGCAGGCGGCGCATGGCGTCGGCGATCAGCGAGAGGTCCTGGACCCGGACGGAGAGCTGGTCGGTGGCGTGCAGGCCGTGCTCCAGCGCCAGGTCGTCCAGCAGGTCGGACAGGGTGCGGCCGGACTTCTTGAGCGTGGCGGCCAGCTCGGCGACCAGCAGGGCGGCGGTGATGCCGTCCTTGTCCCGGACGCCCTGCGGGTCGACGCAGTAGCCGAGCGCCTCCTCGTAGCCGTAGCGCAGGCCCTGGGCGCGGGAGATCCACTTGAAGCCGGTCAGCGTCTCGGCGTAGCCCAGGCCCGCGGCCTCGGCGATCCGGCCGAGCAGGGTGGCGGAGACGATGGTGGTGGCGAAGGTGCCCTCGGCCTTCTTCGCGACCAGGGCCGAGCCGAGCAGCGCGCCGACCTCGTCGCCGCGCAGCATCCGCCAGCCGGAGGTGCCGTTGCCGGCGCCGGCCGCGTTGCCGTTGACGGGGACGGCCACCGCGCAGCGGTCGGCGTCCGGGTCGTTGGCGATCACGATGTCCGGGCCGACGGTGGCGGCGGTGCGGAAGGCGAGGTCCATCGCCCCCGGCTCCTCCGGGTTGGGGAAGGCCACGGTCGGGAAGTCCGGGTCGGGCTCGGCCTGCTCGGCGACCACGGTGGGCGCGGGGAAGCCGGCCCGGCGGAACGCGGCGACCAGGGTGTCGCGGCCGACGCCGTGCATCGGGGTGTAGACCACCTCCAGGTCGCGCGGGCCGTGCTCGTCGACGATGGAGACGGCCCGGTCCAGGTAGGCCTCGACGACCTCCTCGCCGAGCACCTCCCAGCCCGACGCGGCGCGCGGGACGTCGTCGAGCGAGCCGATCGCGTCGATCCTGGCGGCGATCCCGGCGTCGGCCGGCGGGACGATCTGCGAGCCGTCGCCCAGGTAGACCTTGTAGCCGTTGTCCTGCGGCGGGTTGTGGCTGGCGGTGACGGTGACGCCGGCGGCCGCGCCCAGGTGGCGGACGGCGAAGGCGAGCACCGGGGTCGGCAGCGGGCGCGGCAGCAGCGCGGCGCGCAGGCCGGCGCCGACCACCACGGCCGCGGTGTCGCGGGCGAAGTCGTACGACTTGTGGCGGGCGTCGTAGCCGATGACGACCAGGTCGCCCAGGCCCTGCTGCTTGACGTACGCGACCAGGCCGGCGGCGGCCCGGATCACCACGGCGCGGTTCATCCGCATCGGACCGGCACCGAGTTCGCCGCGCAGGCCGGCGGTGCCGAACTGGAGCCGGTCGGAGAAGCGCTCGGCGAGCTCCGCCCAGGCGAGCTTGCCGTCGGTCTCGACCTCCGGGGCCTCGGCCCGGGCCAGCAGGGCGGCGAGCTCCTCGCGGGTCTGCGGGTCGGGGTCCTCGGCCAGCCAGGTCCGGGCCCGGGCGAGGAGGTCGGTGGTGGGTGCCTGCGTCATGCCAGCTCCATGGGGACGTGCGTCGGTGTGTCGGCCGGAGGTTCCGCTGTGGGTCGGGAGGGTTCCGCTGGGACCGGAGGGTTCCGCAAGGAAGGGGGTCGCGCATGCGGACGGGGCCCACGGGAGGGCGTGATCAGCGGATCACGCCGCCCGTGGGCCCCGTCAGTCATGATTCTGCGCCCGCCGGGCGTCAGATCCGCTCAAGGACCTTCGCCAGCAGCTCGCCCATGCGCTCGGCGGAGGCCTTGCCGGCCTCCAGCACCTCGGCGTGGTTGAGCGGCTCGCCGGTCATGCCGGCGGCCAGGTTGGTGACCAGGGAGATGCCGAGCACCTCGCTGCCGGCCTCGCGGGCGGCGATGGCCTCCAGGGTGGTGGACATGCCGACCAGCTCGCCGCCGATGACCCGGGCCATGTTGACCTCGGCCGGGGTCTCGTAGTGCGGGCCGCGGAACTGGACGTAGACGGCCTCGTCCAGGGACGGGTCGATCTCGCGGCAGAGCTCGCGCAGGCGCTTGGAGTACAGGTCGGTGAGGTCGACGAAGTTCGCGCCGACGATCGGGGAGTCCGCCGTCAGGTTGATGTGGTCGCTGATCAGGACCGGCTGACCCGGGGTCCAGCCCTGGCGCAGGCCGCCACAGCCGTTGGTCAGCACGATGATGCCGCAGCCGGCCGCGGCGGCGGTGCGCACGCCGTGGACGACGGTGGCCACGCCGTGGCCCTCGTAGTAGTGGTTGCGGCCGAGGAAGATCAGGGCGCGCTTGTCGCCGATCTTCACCGAACGGATCGTGCCGGCGTGGCCGGCGACGGCGGGGGCGGGGAAGCCCGGGAGCTCGGTGACCGGGAACTCGGCCACGGTCTCGCCCAGGGCGTCGGCGGCCGGCACCCAGCCGGAGCCCATCACCAGGGCGACGTCGTGCCGCTCGGCACCGGTCAGCTCGCGCAGGCGCTCGGCGGCGGCCTGGGCGGCGGCGTAGGGGTCGGCGGAGACGACCGACTGAGGAGAAGCGTTCACGGGTCAGAGGATAGACGGGTTTCGGCTACGCGCGTAGAAATTCAGCCGCGGCATGCCGGATCGTTACCCGGTTGACCCGAAAACACAGCTCGGTGACGCTTTTCGGGTGAGCGGGCCGTCGGATCGCACACAACCCGGGTGCCGCGCCGGGCCTTTCCCTCCGGGCGGTCGCTTCGTGCGCGTGCCGTCGTGGCCCGTTTCCCGGCGGGCCGGTCCGGGGCCGGCGGCGTTACGGTGACGGTCGGGGCCCGAGGGGCCGAGGGGGGGCCGATCCTTCGTCGCCGGTCCGGTCCGCGGCTCCGGCGGGGCGCCAGGACGGGGTCGACCGCCATGGGGAACACGGACAGCCGGTACCCGCCGCCCGCGGCGCCGCCCGGGCCCGCGCCGGTGGACCTGGCGGCCCGGGTGGACGCGTTCACCGCGGACTTCTTCCCGAGCGGCCGGTACACCGTGCCGGGCGCGGCCCAGCGCCGG
>NZ_LFVW01000347.1:0-12720 GCF_001182915.1 Kitasatospora sp. MY 5-36 | reverse complement strand
CTCGGGCGCGCCGCGCCGGCTGGACCTGCTGGTCGACGACGGCGGCGGGGTGGCGCTGGGCGGGGTGCGGATCACCGGCGGGGCCGCGCGCCGTCCGGTGGGCCGTCCGGGGGGCTGGCGTTCGCTATGGGCGAAACTGGCTGCGGCCGAGCAGGCGAACGCACTCACCCCGGACGGCACCGACCACGGCTCCCGGGTCCGGGTCGAGGCCGACGGCCGGCTGCTCGCGGACGTCCACCGGCCGGTCCGGCTGGTCCAGGTCACGCTCCCGACCGGCGCCTCGCACGGAACGGGCGAGATGGAGGTGGTGGTCGCCGCCTCCGGCGCCCTGGTACGGGCCCGGGCGGCGAGCGTCTCGGTGGTCGGGCGCGGCTTCGGCTACGAGGCGGACGGCCACCCGGTCGGCCCGGTCCGGGCCCGGACCTGGACGGTGCACCCGGGGGCCTGGGGCCTGCTGCTGCCGGCGGCCTGACCGGGAGCCACCGGCGGGCGGCCGGGGAACCACGGGCGGACGACCGCCGGACGACCGCCGGGCGACCGGTGGGGGAACCCCGGGTGAGCAGGCTCACGTTCGTCCGCCCCCCGACCCCCGCCGCCGCGCACACCGAACTCCCCAACAGGCGCGAACCGCAAGGCCAACCGCCACGCGCCGGAATTCCCCCCACCCGAAATGCCGGACCGGTAAGGGGATTTGTCTACGCGCGTTAACTCGCGATCGCGGGACAAAGCCGCAGTCCCGGGGTCCGGAAGCCCGGGTCAACTGCCCTAGACTCGAAGGCGTGCCACGTGGTGACGGAAGACTCAACCACGATCTTCTTCCCGGTGAGAAAGGCCCCCAGGACGCTTGTGGCGTCTTCGGTGTCTGGGCTCCCGGCGAGGAGGTCGCCAAGCTCACGTTCTTCGGCCTTTACGCCCTGCAGCACCGCGGTCAGGAATCCGCGGGCATCGCAGTGAGCAACGGCTCCCAGATTCTCGTCTTCAAGGACATGGGGCTCGTCTCCCAGGTCTTCGACGAGGCATCGCTGGGGTCCTTGCACGGGCATATCGCCGTCGGACACGCCCGCTACTCGACCACCGGTTCCTCGGTCTGGGAGAACGCCCAGCCGACCTTCCGCGCGACCGTTCACGGTTCGCTGGCCCTCGGGCACAACGGAAACCTGGTGAACACCGCCGAACTGGCGGCCATGGTCGCCGAACTGCCCGGCGAGGAGCACGTCTCGCGCTCCGGCCGGAACGCCGCGACCAACGACACCGACCTGGTGACGGCGCTGCTCGCCGGCCACCCGGACCTCTCCATCGAGGAGACGGCCAAGGTCGTGCTGCCCAAGGTCAAGGGCGCGTTCTCGCTCGTCTTCATGGACGAGCACACCCTCTACGCCGCCCGTGACCCGCAGGGCATCCGCCCGCTGGTGCTCGGCCGGCTGGAGCGCGGCTGGGTGGTCGCCTCCGAGACGGCGGCGCTGGACATCTGCGGCGCCTCCTTCATCCGCGAGGTCGAGCCGGGCGAGCTCATCGCCATCGACGAGAACGGCATGCGCAGCTCGCGGTTCGCCGAGGCCAAGCCCAAGGGCTGCGTCTTCGAGTACGTCTACCTGGCCCGCCCCGACACCTCCATCGCCGGCCGCAACGTGCACCTCTCCCGCGTGGAGATGGGCCGCCGGCTGGCCAAGGAGGCGCCCGTCGAGGCCGACCTGGTGATAGCGACGCCCGAGTCCGGCACCCCCGCCGCGATCGGCTACGCCGAGGCCAGCGGCATCCCGTACGGCTCCGGCCTGGTGAAGAACGCCTACGTGGGCCGCACCTTCATCCAGCCCAGCCAGACCATCCGCCAGCTCGGCATCCGGCTCAAGCTCAACCCGCTGCGCGAGGTCATCGCCGGCAAGCGCCTGGTGGTCGTGGACGACTCGATCGTGCGCGGCAACACCCAGCGCGCGCTGGTGAAGATGCTGCGCGAGGCCGGCGCCGCCGAGGTGCACATCCGGATCTCCTCGCCGCCGGTGAAGTGGCCCTGCTTCTTCGGCATCGACTTCGCCACCCGCGCGGAGCTGATCGCCAACGGCATGACCATCGAGGAGATCGGCCGCACGCTCGGCGCGGACTCGCTCTCCTACATCTCGATCGACGGCATGATCGAGGCCACCAAGCAGCCCAAGGACCGGCTCTGCCGGGCCTGCTTCGACGGCGAGTACCCGATGGAGCTGCCGGACCCGGCGCTGCTCGGCAAGCTCCTGCTGGAGGCCGAGATCAAGGGCGGCCAGCAGCCGCCCGCCGTCCGCGGCAAGCCGACCAGCGGCAGCGACCTGGACGGCGTCCAGTCGCTGCTCGGCGGGGCGGGCGCGGCCGACGCGCTGCGCCGCCCGTAAGAACGCACGGTGGGGTCCCGCGAACCGGGGCCCCACCGCTGTTTCCGAACCACCCCCACCTGACCCGAAAGGGCCGCACGCAGTGACCAGCAACCAGAACGGCGCCACCTACGCCGCCGCCGGTGTCGACATCGAGGCGGGCGACCGCGCCGTCGAGCTCATGAAGCAGTGGGTGAAGAAGGCCAACCGCCCCGAGGTGGTCGGCGGTCTCGGCGGCTTCGCCGGCCTCTTCGACGCGTCCGCCTTCAAGAACTACGAGCGGCCGCTGCTGGCCTCGGCCACCGATGGCGTGGGGACCAAGGTGGCCATCGCGGCCGCCATGGACAAGCACGACACCATCGGCCACGACCTGGTCGGCATGGTCGTCGACGACCTGGTGGTCTGCGGCGCCGAGCCGCTGTTCATGACCGACTACATCTGCGTCGGCAAGGTCGTCCCGGAGCGGGTCGCCGCGATCGTCAAGGGCATCGCCGAGGGCTGCGCGCTGGCCGGCTGCGCCCTGGTCGGCGGCGAGACCGCCGAGCACCCGGGCCTGCTGGGCCCGGACGAGTACGACGTCGCGGGTGCCGGCACCGGTGTGGTGGAGGCCGACGCGCTGCTCGGCGCGGACCGGGTCCGGGCCGGCGACGTGGTGATCGCGATGGCCGCCTCCGGCCTGCACTCCAACGGCTACTCGCTGGTCCGCCACGTGCTGCTGAACGAGGCCGGCTGGAAGCTGGACCGCAAGGTCGAGGAGTTCGGCCGGACGCTCGGCGAGGAGCTGCTGGAGCCGACCCGGATCTACTCGCTGGACTGCCTGGCGCTCACCCGCGCCACCGAGGTGCACGCCTTCTCGCACGTCACCGGCGGCGGCCTGGCGGCCAACCTGGCCCGGGTCGTCCCGGACGGCCTGCACGCCCGCCTGGACCGCGGCACCTGGACCCCGCTGCCGGTCTTCCGGACCGTCGCCGAGGTCGGCAAGGTGGCCACCCTGGAGATCGAGAAGACGCTGAACATGGGCGTCGGCATGGTCGCGGTCGTCCCGCCGCACTCGGTGGACGCCGTGCTGTCGATCCTGGAGGACCGCGGCGTGGAGGCCTGGCTGCTCGGCGACATCGTCGAGCGCGGCGAGGAGCACGAGGGCGGCGCGGCCCTCTACAACGCCTACGAGGGCTTCCGGGCGAACTGACCCGGCGCTGACGACGGAAGGGCCCCTCCGGAGCTCCGGAGGGGCCCTTCCGTCGTCAGGACCGGCCCGCGCGGCGACCGCCGTACGCGGGAACGCCGAAGACCGGCCCGGCGCCCAGGGCGCCCGGACCGGTCCGGCGGGACTGCTTGTTACGAGCGGCGGGAGGCCTGCGACGGCCCGGTGCCCGGCTCGGTGTCGCCGTCGTCGTCGAGGTCGGCGTAGCGGGCGGCGTACTCCGCGTACGGGTCGTCGTCCTCCTCCTCCTCGATCGGCTCCGGCTCGATCGAAGCGGTGGACGGCGATACGCCCAGCTCGTTGGACAGACGGTTAGCGTCGAACCCGCCGCTGTTGTACTTCAGCTCGCGGGCGACCTTCGTCTGCTTGGCCTTGGCCCGGCCGCGCCCCATGGGTCGACCCCCTCAACGATGGGGCTCACGGCCCCGAGTCTGACACGTGTTCATGATCAGGACCGGCCTGCCCGAATGGGAGGACCGTCCCTTGGAGCATTAACGGTACCTGTTTCCGCCGCTGGACGGTACGTCGTCAGTGTGACGTGGCGCGCACCGACCGCACCCGCGACCAGGTCTTCCCAGGTCAAGGGAGGTTTTGCGGCGTTTTGCGCGCTGTCCAGAGGTGTCTTGGGTCCGTCGTTCCAGGACTGATTATCCCCCCTAGGGGGGCTTCGGATCACCCGTTCGGCCGGAGAAGTGAGAATCCGGTTCCACATCGTGATGCGCGGGGGGCCACTGGGACGGCCCCCCGCGCGCCACGGGGTCGGCTGGTGACCCGTCAGCCGCGGCGGGCGCCGGGCAGCAGCACCGTGCGCAGGGCGCTGATCTCGCGCATCCGCTTCTCGGCCAGGCGGTCGGCCGCGACCGCCGGCGGGACGCCGTCGGCCGTCGCCCGGGTGAAGATCTCCAGGGGGGTGTCGAAGATCTTCGTGGCCTTGTTCTTGGCCCGCTCGAAGTTGAAGCCGTCGATCTCGTCGGCGACCTGGATGACGCCGCCGGAGTTCACCAGGTAGTCCGGGGCGTAGAGGATGCCGCGGTCGGCGAGGTCCTTCTCGACGCCCGGGTGGGACAGCTGGTTGTTGGCCGCGCCGCAGACGATCGAGGTGCCGAAGCCGCCCAGCGCCGCGACGACGTCGTCGGTCAGCGCGCCGCCGAGGGCGCAGGGGGCGTAGACGTCCAGCTTCGCCTGGAGCAGGGCGGCGGTGTCGGCGACCACCTCGACCTCGGGGTGGGCCGCGCGCACGCGGTTGACGGCGGCCTCGAAGGGGTCGGTGACGACGACCGTGGCGCCGTCCGCGACGAGGTGGCCGACCAGGTAGTGGCCGACCTTGCCGACGCCCGCGACGCCGACCCGCTTGCCGCGCAGGGTCGGCTGGCCCCAGCGGGCCTGGGCGGTGGCGCGCATGCCCTGGAAGACGCCGAAGGCGGTCAGGATGGACGAGTCGCCGGCGCCGCCGTGCTCGGGCGAGCGGCCGGTCACGAACTCGGTCTCGCGGGCGATGACGTCCATGTCCTGGACGTAGGTGCCCACGTCGCAGGCGGTGATGTAGCGGCCGCGCAGGGACTCGACGAAGCGGCCGTAGGCCCGGAGCATCGCCTCGTTCTTGTCCTTGTTCGGGTCGCCGATGATGACGGCCTTGCCGCCGCCGAGGTCCAGCCCGGCCAGCGCGTTCTTGTAGGACATCCCGCGGGACAGGTTCAGCGCGTCCTCCAGCGCCGCCTCCTCGGAGGCGTACGGGAAGAAGCGGGTGCCGCCGAGGGCCGGGCCCAGGGCGGTCGAGTGGATGGCGATGATCGCCTTCAGACCCGAGCTGCGGTCGTGGCAGAGGACGACCTGCTCGTGACCGTCGCCGGGGGCGCCGTCCTGCTCGGTACGGAAGATCCTGCTGAGCACGCCGGGTGCGGGGTGCGTGGCGGGGGTCTGTACGTCGGTCACTGTGGTGACTCCAGTATTGAAGGCCCGCTGCTGTGGTGCGGGCGCCTAGGGCGAAGCGTAGTCGGGGGCGCGCCGCCGGTCCGGCGTCTTGCCCGAGCCGGGGCCGGACGTCCGAGGGGTGAGACGGACGGCGGTGCGCAGTGCGGGCGCGAACGGTGCGGGGGCGCGCTCTCCCGGGGCCGCGCGGCGCGTGCGACCATGCAGGACGTGACCGTCGTACGTACCTCCGTACAGCCGCCCTACGCGGCCCACCTGCGGGTCTACGAGCCGCTGGCCGCCTACCCGGAGCCCGACCGGGCACGCTGGCAGGCCTGGGCGGCGGAGCACGGGCCGGATGCCGCGGAGCCGGCCCAGCCGGTGGCGGCGGCGGTGCTGGAGGAGCAGCGGGAGGCGCTCGCCGGGCTGGCCGCCCGCACGCCCCGGGCACTGCCCGAGCGGGAGAGCGGGCGGGCGTACCTGCGGCTGGTGGACGGCGTCCTGTACGTCTGCCCGTGGGCGACCAGGCTGCGCAGCTGGCAGGCCCTGGAGGAGCTGCGGGCCGGGGCGCCGGTGGCGCTGCTGGACACCGCGCTGCCGCCGGTGGCCCGGGCGGCCGCCGAGGCGGACCGGGAGCGCTGGCGGGCCGAGCACCCGGACGCCCGGCCGTGGATCCTGACCAGCCGGTGGGAGGTGCCGGTGCACTGGTTCCTGCCGTTCGGGGACGAGGACCGCTGCTTCGTGCCGGGCGGGGAGGGGCCGGGCGGGGAGGGGTCGGTGGACGGCCCGGGCGGGGGAGCGGAGCGGGGCGGCCGGCCGGCGGCGCTGTTCTACCTGGTGCCGATGGCGCAGGCGCGCCGACGGGTGGCGCGGGCCTTCCGGGCGCTGCGCGAGGCGGCGCCGGACGGGGACCTGGTGCGGGGCGCGGAGCGGGTCGGGCGCTGGCTGGAGGAGTTCCACCCGCGCTCGCTGGTGGAGCTGGACTACGGGGGCCTGGTGCATCTGCTGGGCCCGGAGCGGCTCTTGGCGGACCGTTCGGCGGGGGAGCTGGAGGGGGGGCTGCGGGCGCTGCGGGCCGGCGACACCGCGGAGGCGCTGCGGGTCCACGGGGAGCTGACGGTGCGGTGGCGCCGGGTGCTGGCGCTGCGGCACGCGAACTGACGTCCGACCGCGCGTGTATGACTGTAAGAGTCCTAAGGGCTGCACATCGGATGACCAAGGTCCCGGTTCGGGTCAATAGCTGCCGAACGTGACACTACTCACCGTTGACGCGAACTTACCCCTATGTGCAAAAATGGGACAACCAGCCCAACTTCACGTGAGCGTGCCCACTTTTGGGTGGTTCTGGAGTCGATGCGTGCTTTGCGGGGAAACGGAGGGTCTGGTCCCCTCGTAACCGGATGTCATCACTATGTGACTGTCCGCTATGGGGTGGTCCATCGCCATCCGTCGGCCTTGAACCCGTGAGGGGTCAATTTTGGCGGTTTGGTCGATAGGGCTGGACGGATGGTGTAGTTGTAGACACCAGGACAAGCCGTTCGTCCTATAACCGACTCGGCCCGTCTATGCCATTTCGGGCATCGCGGGCCAAGGTGCAGAATTTGAAGGATAGAACCGCCCTGGTTCGGTTCTCCCGAGGAGGCCGCTCATGACCGCTCGTACCCCTGATGCTGAGCCGCTGCTGACGCCGGCAGAGGTTGCCACCATGTTCCGCGTGGACCCGAAGACGGTCACCCGCTGGGCCAAGGCAGGCAAGCTGACGTCGATTCGCACGCTCGGTGGTCACCGCCGTTACCGTGAGGCGGAGGTGCGCGCTCTGCTGGCTGGGATTCCCGCCCAGCGTACTGAGGCCTGATAGGCCGAAGGCTCTTTTAAAGGGGCCGCTTACCGGACTCCGCCGGGTCCGGTAAGCGGCCCCTTTGTCGTGCCCGCCCGAGGGTGTTCGGGTGTCGGCCGAGTGGTCGGAATGTTGAACTCCGGATAACGATTTGATGCGCGTGGGGTGGGGGGGATTTACAGTGAATAGCTGTACAATTTTACATATTAAATTAACAGGGTTCCGGAGAGGGCTCCACGAGGCCGGCTCCGGAGGGGACCGGGTGACGACCGTCACACGGTCTGTCACTTGTGGTCTAGACCTACTCGGGGTAAAGGGCCGAACGGCCAAAAGCGAGAGGCCCGGAACCTGACGGTTCCGGGCCTCTCGCGTTGCGGCGATCCCGACGGGACTTGAACCCGCGACCTCCACCTTGACAGGGTGGCGAGCTAACCAACTGCTCCACGGGACCAGGGTTTCCTGATCTCGTTCACTCGCTTGCCGCGCTGCGAACAAGACAGACTGTAGCCCATGGTGGGCCCCCAGGTCGAACTGGCTCCTGAACGCCCACCCGCACCCGTCCGCAGCTCACAGCACCGGCGGGGGCGGTCACCCGCCCCCGCCCGGGTCAGAGCGTCGCCCGCGCCGCGTCCATCGCCTTCATGATCCGCTTCTCCGAGACCGGGCTCGGCGTGCCCAGCGACTGGGCGAAGAAGCTGACCCGCAGCTCCTCGATCATCCAGCGGATCGCCCGCACCTCCGCGGACGGCTGGTGCCCGGCCGGCACCGCCGCCAGCAGCTCCCCGTACGCCTGCTGGACCTGCTGCACCTTCAGCAGCTGCTGGGCGTCCCGCTGCGGGTGGTTGGGCAGCGCCTCCAGGCGGCGGTCCACCGCCAGCAGGTAGCGCTTGAGGTCCGGCAGCCGCTGCCAGCCGGTGGCCGTCACGAAGCCCGGGTGCACCAGCGAGGCCAGGTGCAGCCGGACGTCGTTCACCGCGTTCAGCAGCACCGGGCTGCTCACCGACTTCAGCCGGGTCGAGGCCTTGTGGAAGGCGATCAGCGCGGTGGCCGTCTTCAGGGTGGTGTCCGCGGACAGGTCGTACAGGTCCGCGCGCACCTTGTCGTGCAGCTTCCCGAAGGCCGCCTCGTCCCAGGCCGGGCCGCCGTTCAGGGCCATCAGCCGGTCCGTCGCGGCCGACACCACGTCCTCGAACAGGGCGGTGATCGAACCGTGCGGGCTGTGCGAGAGCGCCAGCTTCGCCTGGTTGCCCAGCCGGCCCTGGATCGACTTGGCCGGGGAGTTGGTGGTCAGCGTCAGCAGCCGCCGCGTCCCCTCCCACATCGACCGGGCCTGCGCCTCCGGGGTGTCGAACAGCTTGACGCCGACCGACGGCCCCTCGTCCACCAGCGCCGGGTAGGCGCGCATCGAGTGGCCGCGCGAGCGCTGCTCGAAGGTGCGCTGGAGCACCGGCAGCGAGGCCGGCCAGGCGGTCAGCCCGCTCTGCTCGATGCCCTGGCCGGAGGCGGCCGAGGAGAGCGTCTCCTTGAGCTTGGGCTTGAGCTTCAGCCGCAGCTCCTCCAGGTCCTTGGACTCGGCGAGCTTGCGGCGCCCGTCCACCACCCGGAAGGTCACCTTGAGGTGGTCGGGGACCCGTTCGTCGTCCCAGGCCTCCGGGGGCACGGTGACCGCCGTCAGGCGCTTCAGGGCGTGCTCCAGGGCCGGGAGGAGCGGTTCCTGGCGGTCCTTCACCGCGCGCAGCGCCGCCTTGGCGAAGTCCGGCGCCGGGACGAAGTTGCGGCGGACCGCCTTCGGCAGCGACTTGATGTACGCGGTGACCAGCTCCTCCCGCAGACCGGGGATCTGCCAGTCGAAGCCCTCCGCGGTGACCTGGTTGAGCACCGGCAGCGGGATGTGCACCGTCACGCCGTCCGCGTCGCTGCCCGGCTCGAACTGGTAGGTCAGCTTGAAGCGGAGCTTGCCCTGCTGCCAGTGGTCCGGGTAGTCGGCCTCGGTGACGCCGCCCGCGGCGTCGTTGATCAGCATCGACTTCTCGAAGTTCAGCAGGTCCGGCTGCTCGTGCCGGGCCTTCTTCCACCAGGAGTCGAAGTGCCGGGTGGAGACGACCTCCTCGGGCAGCCGGGCGTCGTAGAACTCGAACAGGGTCTGGTCGTCGACCATGATGTCCCGGCGGCGGGCCCGGTTCTCCAGCTCCTCGACCTCGCCGAGCAGCTTGCGGTTCTCCGCGAAGAACCGGTGGTGGGTCTCCCAGTCGCCCTCGACCAGCGCGTTGCGGATGAACAGCTCGCGGCAGAGCTCCGGGTCGATCCGCCCGTAGTTGACCTTGCGCTGGGCGACGACCGGCATCCCGTAGAGGGTCACCTTCTCGTACGCCATGACGGCGCCGGCCTTCTTCTCCCAGTGCGGCTCGCTGTAGCTCCGCTTGATCAGGTGGCCGGCCAGCGGCTCGACCCACTCCGGCTCGATCTTCGCGTTGATCCGCGCCCAGAGCCGGGAGGTCTCCACCAGCTCGGCCGACATCACCCAGCGCGGCGGCTTCTTGAACAGGCCGGAGCCCGGGAAGACCGCGAAGCGGGCGCCGCGCGCGCCGCCGTACTCGCGCTTCTCCACGTCGAACAGGCCGATGTGGGAGAGCAGGCCGGCCAGCAGCGACTGGTGGATCCGGTCGGCGTCCGGCTCGGCGTCCTCGTGCGGCTCCTCGATCGTGACGCCCAACTGCTTGGCGACGGTGCGCAGCTGGACGTAGATGTCCTGCCACTCCCGTATCCGCAGGTAGTTGAGGAACTCCGACTTGCACATCCGGCGGAACGCCGAGGAGGAGAGCTCCCGCTGCTGCTCCCGGACGTAACGCCACATCGCCAGGTAGGAGAGGAAGTCGGAGGTCTCCGAGTTGAACCGCTTGTGCCGCTCGTCGGCGGCCTGGCGCTTCTCGGCCGGGCGCTCGCGCGGGTCCTGGATGGAGAGCGCGGCGGCGATCACCATGACGTCGCGGACGCAGCCGTTGCGGTCCGCCTCCAGCACCATGCGGGCCATCCGCGGGTCCACCGGGAGCTGGGCGAGCTTGCGGCCGAGCGCGGTCAGGCGCTTGCGCGGGTCCTTCTCGTCCGGGTCCAGCGCGCCCAGCTCGTGCAGCAGGTGGACGCCGTCCTTGATGTTGCGCGAGTCCGGCGGGTCCAGGAACGGGAAGGCGGCGATGTCGCCGAGGCCGGCCGCGGTCATCTGGAGGATCACCGAGGCCAGGTTGGTGCGCAGGATCTCGGCGTCGGTGAACTCGGGGCGGGAGAGGAAGTCCTCCTCCGAGTAGAGCCGGATGCAGATGCCGTCCGAGGTGCGGCCGCAGCGGCCCTTGCGCTGGTTGGCGCTGGCCTGGCTGATCGCCTCGATCGGCAGCCGCTGCACCTTGGTGCGGTGGCTGTAGCGGGAGATCCGGGCGGTGCCCGGGTCGATCACGTACTTGATGCCGGGGACGGTCAGCGAGGTCTCGGCGACGTTGGTGGCCAGCACGATCCGGCGGCTGCGCGAGCGCTGGAAGACCTTGTGCTGCTCGGCCGAGCTGAGCCGGGCGTACAGCGGCAGGACCTCGGTGTTCTTCAGCTTCAGCTTGTCGAGGGCGTCCGCGGTGTCGCGGATCTCGCGCTCGCCGGAGAGGAAGACCAGGATGTCGCCCGGGCCCTCGGCCTGGAGCTCCTCGGCGGCCTCGCAGATCGCCTGGACCTGGTCCCGGTCCCGGTCGCGGTCGACCTCGTCCGCCTCGTCGTCACCGTCCTCGGCGAGCGGCCGGTAGCGGACCTCCACCGGGTAGGTGCGCCCGGAGACCTCGACGATCGGGGCGTCGCCGAAGTGGCGGGCGAAGCGCTCCGGGTCGATGGTCGCGGAGGTGATCACGACCTTGAGGTCCGGGCGGCGGGGGAGCAGCTGCTTGACGTAGCCGAGGATGAAGTCGATGTTGAGGCTGCGCTCGTGCGCCTCGTCGATGATCAGGGTGTCGTACTGGTGCAGGTCGCGGTCGGTCTGGATCTCCGCGAGCAGGATGCCGTCCGTCATCAGCTTGACCAGGGTGTCCTGGCCGACCTGGTCGGTGAACCGGACCTTCCAGCCGACCGCCTCGCCGAGCGGGCTGTCCAGCTCCTCCGCGACCCGCTCCGCCACCGTGCGGGCGGCGATCCGGCGCGGCTGGGTGTGGCCGACCAGGCCGCGCACGCCGCGGCCCAGCTCCAGGCAGATCTTCGGGATCTGGGTGGTCTTGCCGGAGCCGGTCTCGCCCGCGACGATCACCACCTGGTGGTCCCGGATCGCCGCCAGGATCTCGTCCTTCTTCTGGCTGACCGGGAGCTCGGCGGGATAGCCGATCTCCGGCACGGCCTTCCGGCGGCGCTCGACGACCAGCTCGGCGCGGTCGATGTCGGCGGCGATCTCGGCGGCGACCTTCTGCCGGGCCTCGGGCTTGCGGACCCGACGGGCCCCCTCCAGCCGGCGCCCGATCCGCACCTGGTCGCGCAGGGTCAGCTCGGGCAGACGGGCGGCCAGCTCGCCGATTCCGGGGCCGCCCTCGGCGGGTACGGTGGCGGACTGGACTGCGGGAGAACTCACTGCGGGCATCCCTCTAGGTTCGCAAGGAGGCACGGCGGAGCGCACCTCGGTTTTCGAGCCCCTCCAGTGTCACAGCCGTGAGCGGCGAATCGCGAACGCCGGGCAACGGTCCACGGCCGTCCCGGGCTCTGGGGGGTGAGGCGGTGCTCATGGGAGCCCACAAGACCGCCCGGGACGAGGAGTTCCGGACGTTCGTCGGCAGCGCCTGGTCACGGCTGCTCAGGACGGCGTACCTGCTCGCGGGGGACCGGCACGGCGCCGAGGACCTGGTCCAGCAGGCGCTGGAACGGGCGTACGCGGCCTGGAACAGGGTGCGCGCCGCGGACGATCCGTACGCCTACGTGCGCCGGATCGTGATCAACGAGCACGCCCGGCGGTTCCGGCGGCGGCTGGTCGAGTACCCGGTCACCGAATTCCCGGACCGGCCCGCGCCGGCCGGCACCGACCCGGACGACCGGGCCGTGCTGCTCGCCGCGCTCGGCACCCTGCCGCCGCGGCAGCGCCAGGCCGTGGTGCTGCGCTACTGGGAGGACCTCAGCGAGACCCAGACCGCGGAGGCCATGGGCTGCTCGGTCGGGACGGTGAAGAGCCAGGCGGCCCGAGGGCTGGCCAAACTCCGCGGGGCCTCCTCACTCATCGGACTGACGAGCATCGGAGGGGCAAGATGAGCAACCAGTACCTGCCCGGGGACGAGGCGGGCGGCGACGAGCCGGCCACCGTACGGGCCCTGGGCGAGCTGGCCGGCAGCGTCGAGACCGGGACGGTCCCGTACGACCGGCTGGTCGCCGGGGGCCGGCGGCGGCTGCGGCGCCGGCGGCTGCTGACCGCCGGGGTGGCGGCG
>NZ_LFVW01000346.1:0-12815 GCF_001182915.1 Kitasatospora sp. MY 5-36 | reverse complement strand
GCCCGCCGGGCCTCCTGCTCCGCCGCGCGGCGCTCCAGCAGCCGCAGCACGGACGCCGCCCGCACGTAGGCGGCCGGGCTGGCCGGATGCTTCGGACGGCTCGCGGCGAGCGCCTGCTGGGCCGCCTCGGCCTCCTTGAGCGCCTGCTCGGCCACCGCCACGGCCCGCTCGCGCAGCAGCCTGGCGATCTCGGTCTCGGCCTTCGCCAGCCGCGACTTCTCCGCCGTCAGCCGCCGCCCGAACCGGGTGGCCCGCTCCTCGGCGACCTCCGCCGCGTACTCGGCCTCGGCCAGCTGCTCCTCGAACCGCTCCTCGGCGCGCAGCCGCTGGGCCGCGGACGTCTCGGCGGCCGCCCGGGCCGCCTTGTCCCGCTGGCGCAGCAGCAGCGCGAAGCCGAGCGTCGCGATCACCGCCGCGACGCCCACCGAGCGCACCAGGACGGTGTCCTGACTGAAAAGCAGAGCGGCCAGTGCGGCGACCAGCAGCACGCCGGCGGCGGTGGGGGGAAAGACCCGGCCGAGGACGGAGGAATGACGGTGGCGTCCGCGAGACATGTCCAAGAAACTAGCGTGCGAATTGGGGGCCTGTCAGCCCAGGGTCCCCTTCCGCCCTTGACAGGGTGCGGTTTTTACCGCACGTGCCCGGATTCTCACGCAAGATCACGAAGAAAGCCCTGCTCAGCGGTGCCGACGAGGCCGACGGTGCCGGCGGGGCCGTCGAGGCCCCCGTGACGCCCGGGCGGCGCCCCGGCGGGGCCCCGGCCGCGTCTCAGCGGTGCGACGCCGCCGGACCGCCCGGGTCGTCGTGGTTCTCCGGCAGCTTGCACACGTGCTGGATCCAGAGCGCCGCCGCGATCACCGCGGCCCCCGCCAGCACCGCGAGCCCGGCCGTCACGGCCTGGTCCTTGCGGGCCGACACGTCCAGCTCGCCCAGCAGGTAGATCCCGGCCCCCGCGTAGATCCCGGTGACCACCGAGGAGACCAGCGCGCTGGCCTGCCCCAGCACCACCGCCCGGGCCGCCAGCAGCGGGTCGACCCCCTTCGCCCCGGGCTGCCGCTCGCGCACCGCCTTCAGCCGGGCCCGCAGCGACAGCGCGGTCGCCAGCAGGACCACCGCGACCGCCGCCAGCACCACCGGCGCCGCGGCCGGCACCGCAGGCAGCGTGTCCACGGAGGCCCACAGCTTGGAGCCGGCCCAGGACAGCGCCGTCGTGGCGGCGGTGATGCCGATCAGGAGGCGGAGGCGAAGCAGCTTCACTCGGAGGAGGTCCTTCCCGGGTACCCGAACCGGCCGCCCGCCCGGTGGCGCGGCGACGCCAGGCCACCGTACCGGGCCCGGCCGGGCGGGCACCCGCGTGAACGGCGGACACCTACTCGTACGGCCGGGCCCCCGGCCGAGTTCCCCGGGCAACGGCCCCGGTCACCGGCCTCCGGACCTACTCGGGCAGCGTCAGCCCGATGTCCTCGCGGCGCTTCACGCCCTGCGCGTCCGGACCGCCCAGCGCGGTCAGCAGCGCGTCCACCCGCCCGTGCCCGGGCACCTCGGCCTCCGGCTGGGCGTCCAGCCAGGGGGCGAGCACGAAGGCCCGCTCGTGCGAGCGCGGGTGCGGCAGCAGCAGCTGCGGGTCGTCGCTCAGCACGCCCTCGTAGGCCAGGATGTCGACGTCCAGGGTGCGCGGGCCCCAGTGGACGGTCCGCACCCGCCCGAAGGCGTCCTCGATGGCGTTGCCGCGCTCCAGCAGGTCCCGCGGGGGCAGCGAGGTGCGCAGCACCACGACCGCGTTGTAGTAGTTCGGCTGCTCCTCGGGCCCGCCGACGGCCTCGGTCTCGTACACCGCGGAGACGGCCTTGATCTTCAGCCCCGGGGTGTCGGCGAGCGCGTCGACGGCCCCCTGGAGGGTGTCCAGCCGGTTGCCCAGGTTGCTGCCGAGCGCGATCACCGCGCAGCGCTGGCTGTGCAGCGTGGTGTCGGCGGAGTCCACCCGGCTCTCCAGGTCGAACGCGTTCGGCGTGGCGGTCGGGTCACTGGTGCTCATGCGCCCGCCTCGCTTCGCTCAGCAGGGGCACTCACCCATGCGCACCTCTTGATCATCCGCTCGCTTCGCTCGCTCATCGGAAAACGTCCTCTACATCGGATACCGGGCGCGCGGTGGGGGTCATGCGCGGCCCCGGTGGATGGTCACGGTCACGTCGTCGAACGGCACGGTGATCGGGGCGTCCGGCTTGTGCACGGTGACCTCGACCTCCTCGACCGCTTCGTGCTTGAGGCACTGGTCGGCGATCCGCTGGGCCAGCGTCTCGATCAGGTCGACCGGCTCCCCGGCGATGATCGCGGTGACCTCCTCCGCCACCAGCCCGTAGTGCGCGGTGCGGGTGAGGTCGTCTCCGGCCGCGGCGGGGCGGGTGTCCAGGTGGAGCACGAGGTCGACCACGAAGGTCTGCCCCTCGACGCGCTCGCGCTCGAAGACGCCGTGGTGGCCCCGGGCTCGCAGCCCCCGCAGGGTGACGCGGTCCAGCAAACGAATCACTGCTCCCAGTCGGACGGGCCCCGCCCGGAGAAAGGCATGGACGGGCAGGGCGAAGGCGGGCGGCACGCCCGCCACTCCGTTTCGAATCTACCCGCGAGCACGGACAACGCCTGACCGTCCTACCCGGCACGAACCGACGCCACGCGCACCGATATGGCGATTGACGTGAACGTTCGGTGACCACTCGGAAATTCCCGGCGACTTCCCGGCACCGCATTTCCGCAAGTGCCGGAATCAGCTCTCCTCGTCGTCGTCCCCGCTGGTCAGAACGGGTGAACCGTGATGCGACCAGAGCTTCCACCCGGCCGGGGTACGACGGAACAGATTCGTCGACACGACCTTTCCGCCGACCAGCGGCCCGAGTTCCCCCTCCTCCTCCGACTCTCCGCCGGACAGGATGTTCTCGGTGCACGTGACAAGGGCCACATCACCGTGCACCTCGGCCTCGACATCGGTCAGGAAGAACTGGATGTACTCCGTGTTCATCATGATCAGCATGTACGAACGGGTCACCTGGGCCCGGCCGCGGAGCACCGGCCAGCCCGGGTGCACGCACACCACGCCACCCTTGTCGTCGGCGTCCGCGGCGCCCAGCCAGGCGTCCTCGACCGCTTCCAGGTCCCCCCGTTCCAGCGCCTCGTAGAGCCCCTGGTTCGCCGCCAGAACGGCCTCCAGGTCCGCCTCGCGGGCCCGCCCGGCCGTACCGCCGCTCAACCTGCCGTCACCTGTCACAGACCCTCCCTCACCCCAACCGCGCCGCGTGCTGCCAGGCCGCGACCACCCGGACGGCATCCGCCGTGCCGGACACGTCGTGCACCCGCACCGCCCAGGCTCCCGCCCGTGCGGACAGCACCGACACCGCGGCCGTCGCGTCGTCGCGCTCCCGGGCCGGGCGCAGTTCCCCGGTTGCCGGGTCGGCGAGCAGCGTACCCAGGAACCGCTTGCGCGAAGCCGCCACGAGCACGGGACGGCCGAGCGCGGTGAGCGCGTCCAGCCGGCCGAGCAGCGCCCAGTTGTGCTCGGAGGTCTTGGCGAAGCCGAGCCCCGGGTCGAGGATCAGCTGGTCCTCCTTGACCCCGGCCGCCAGCAGCGCGTCCACCCGGTCGGTCAGCTCGGCGACCACGTCCCGCACGACGTCGTCGTAGACGGCCATCCGGTCCATGTCGGCGGACTGCCCGCGCCAGTGCATCACCACGAAGGGCGCGCCGGTCTCGGCGACCACCCGGGCCATCGCCGGGTCGGCGAGTCCCCCGGAGACGTCGTTGACGATCGCGGCGCCGGCCTCGACGGCCCGCTCGGCGACCGAGGCGCGCATGGTGTCCACCGAGACCACCACCCCGGCGTCGGCGAGCTCGCGCACCACCGGGATCACCCGGCGCAGCTCCTCCTCCTCGGGGACCCGCTGCGAGCCCGGCCGGGTGGACTCGCCGCCGACGTCCACCAGGTCGGCGCCGCGAGCCCGCAGTGCGAGGCCGTGCGCGATCGCCTTGGCGGGGTCGTGCCACATCCCGCCGTCCGAGAAGGAGTCGGGCGTGACGTTGACCACGCCCATCACGGCGCAGCGCTCCAGTCGCGGCAGACCGGCCGGCAGGGAGAAGGAGGGCGAATCGTTCATGCTTCCCATTATCGAACGGGGCCCCCGCCGAGGATTCTCGGCGGGGGCCCCGTTCCGTGCCGTCGCGGCCCCGAAGGCCCGCGACGGGCCTCAGGCGGCCTCGGTGACCTCACGGGTCGACGGGACCGGCATCAGCCCCTCGCGCTGGCGCCGGCGGCCGAGACGCGGCATCCCGAGCGTGATGAAGGCCTCCGCCTGCATCGCGGCGAAGCCGATCCGCGGCAGGTCCCGGGTGCTCGGGAAGACCAGGAAGCGCGGCTCCCACTCGGGCTGGAACTTGGCGTTGAACTTGTACAGCGACTCGATCTGGAACCAGCGCGACAGGAACACCAGCAGCCCCCGCCAGGCGCGCAGCACCGGGCCGGCGCCGATCCGCTCGCCGCGGGCCAGCGCCGAGCGGAACATCGCGAAGTTGAGCGACACCCGGCGCACGCCCATCGCGGGCACCGCCTGCAGCGCGGCGACGATCAGCAGCTCGTTCAGGCCCGGGTCGGCGGCGCGGTCGCGGCGCATCAGCTCCAGCGAGATGCCGTCCGGCCCCCAGGGCACGAAGTGCAGCACGGCCTTCAGGTCGTCGCCCTCCTCGCCCTCCTCCGGGGCCTTGTGGGCGGTGACCACCACGCAGTCGTCGTCCAGCGGGTCGCCGAAGCGGCCGAGGGCCATCGAGAAGCCGCGCTCGGTGTCGGTGCCGCGCCAGCGGGCGGCGGCGTCGGCGATCCGGTACTTCTCCTCCACGGTGAGCTCGGAGACCCGGCGCACCTGGCAGGAGTAGCCGTTGCGCTCGATCCGCTTGACCATCTGGCGCACGTTGCGCATGGCCCGGCCGGAGAGCGAGAAGGACGCGGTGTCCACGATCGCCTCGTCGCCCAGCTCCAGCGCGTCCAGGCCCGCCTCACGGGTCCAGACCTCGCCGCCGACCTCGCTGCACCCCATCACGGCCGGCACCCAGGCGTGCTCGCGGGCCTCGGCCATGAACACCTTGATCGCACCCGGCCAGGCCTCGACGTCGCCGACCGGGTCGCCGGAGGCCAGCATCACGCCGGAGACCACCCGGTAGGAGATCGCGGCCTTGCCCGTGGGCGAGAACAGCACGCTCTTGTCGCGGCGCAGCGCGAAGTAGCCGAGCGAGTCGCGCTCGCCGTGCCGCTTGAGCAGCTCGCGGACCTTCTCCTCGTCCTCCGCCGTCAGCTCGGGCTTCGGCTTGCCCGGGCGCAGCGCCAGGTACGCGGTGGTGAAGGCGGTCAGCAGGCCGAGCCCGCCGAGCAGGTAGGCGACCAGGTCGGACATCCGGACGTTGTTGTACCGGATCGGGCCCTCGAAGCCGAACAGTCCGTACCCGACGTGCTGCAGGCGCTCGGTCAGGCCCGGGTGGCCGATCTCGTACTTGGTCCGGGTGCTCACGATCAGCAGGCCGAGCAGCACGCTGAGGACGCCCATGACGACCAGGTTGACCACCGCCCGCCAGCGGGTGCGCGGGTCGGCCTTGGCGTAGAACTCGCGCTGGTGGACCAGCATCACGGCGAGGACCACCAGCGAGACGACCGCCGGGCCGATCTGGTGCCAGCGCACGATGTGCAGCCCGGCGCTGACCGGCAGCAGCACGCAGACCGCCCGCCAGGCCCGCCGCTTGCGCCGGCGCAGCGCGTGCGCCAGCGGCACCAGCAGGATGCCGACCATCAGCGCGCCGACCGCCGCCAGGCTGGTGGTGCCGCCCGGCAGCTGCCCCGCGAAGGTGTGCACCTTCGTGTGCCGGAGCCTGGGGAACACCGCGCTGGCGATGTCCACGAGCCCGATCAGCAGACAGGCGTAGCCGACCGCTCCGGGGAGCCAGGCCCTCGGGACGGCGGACGCCTGGTTGCGCAGCGTCTGCAGGCCGCGGCGACGGCGCGGCGGCTGCTCGGGGCTCGGCTCAACGGACACGGGAACGCTCATGGAAGCTCAGCGTAGAGGCTGCGGTGCGGTGTCCGGTCACTCCGGGGGAGGACGCGTGATGGACCTTCATGCCTATTCCTTCATCAGGCAATGCGCATACCAAGGACCCGGAAACGGTCGGTAAACCGGGGCCGTGGTCGCGCTGCGGGTTGAGCCGGCGGTGGGAGCCGGGGGCCCGCCGCAGCGTGGCGCGACGGGACCCTCCGGGACGCGTTACGTACGGTGGACGCCGCATTCTAGGGCGCCGGTTGCCTCCGGCTCTCCCCGCCCTACCAGCCCGCCCGGGCATCCGGACAGCCTAGCCACGGTGGCCCGGCCTGACGGACCGCCAGACGATGAAGCCTGCACCGACAGTGTCCCACCGGAAGGCCGACGGCATGGAACTGACCAGCGACGCGCTGGTGAACTCGCTTCTCGCACTCGGCGCCGCGGCGGTCGTCACGACCCTGTGGCTCTGGCCGCGGCTGGCGCCGCAACGTCCGCTGCCGGTGCTCGGCCGGATCGGGTTACTGACGGTCGTTCAAGCCTCGGTCCTGGCCGTGCTCGCGCTGTCGGTGAACAACTCCTTCGGGTTCTACACCTCCTGGGACGACCTGCTCAGCCCCGGCGGCGCCAAGCTCGCGCTGGCCGGCAACGAGAACCACAGGGGCGGCACCCCGGTCCCCGACGCGCTGGTCCAGCCCACCACCGAGGGCGGCCTGGAGACCATCACCAACCTGCCGAAGGGCCCGCCCGAGGAGGTCGGCAGGATCGAGTCGGTCCGGGTGAGCGGCAAGGAGACGGGCTTCTCCGACCAGATGTTCGTCTACCTGCCGCCCGCGTACTTCGACCCGAAGCTCACCCTGGTCCGCTTCCCCGTCCTGCTGGCCATCGCCGGCTACCCGGGCACCACCCTGAACCTGCTGCACGAGCTGCCCCTCGCCCAGACCGCGATCGAGCTGCAGCGCTCCGGCAAGATGCCGCCGACCGTCCTGGTGATGGCCCGCCCGGCGGTCGTCCCGTCCCGGGACACCGAGTGCGTGGACGTCCCCGGCGGGCCGCGCACCGAGACCTGGTTCGTCAAGGACGTCCCCGAGGCCATCCTCAGCGCCTACCGGGTCGGCCGCACGGCCGGCTCCTGGGGCACCCTCGGCTACTCCACCGGCGGCAGCTGCGCGCTGCGCCTGGCGATGCGCTTCCCGAACGTCTACGGCAGCGCGGCGAGCCTGCACGGCGACTTCACCGTGCGCCAGGACAACTACACCGGCGGCGACCTCTTCAACGGCGACAAGGCGCTGGCCCAGCAGCACGACCTCGGCTGGCGGCTGCAGAACCTGCCGGTCCCGGCGCTCAACGTGCTGGCGGTCTCCACCCGCGCGGAGGGGGACTACCCGCAGACCGTCCAGTTCGTCGACCTCGCCACCAGGACCGCGGCGGCCAACCCCCAGTTCAAGATCGACTCGCTCTACCTGGACGACGGCGGGCACAACTTCGACAGCTGGACCAGGGAGCTGCCGGCCACCCTCGAATGGCTGGGCTCGCACCTCGGCTAGCGCACGTGGGTGACTACCCGCCGGTCGGCCCGCCCGGCCGGCGGCCCGGGGGAACGTATCGCGACCGCCCGTCGGCCCCCGCCGGGCGCGCCCGGACCCGCGCAGGAGGCACTGTGCTGAGCACCCGCTCGCTCTTCGACGAGATCTACCGCAACGACCAGGCGTACCAGCTGTTCTGCAGCATCGCGGCCGGCGGCGAGGACCAGGGCGGCTGGGAGAACGAGCGGATCGCCGCCCTCACCCGGGACCCGGTCCTCGCCCCGAAGGTCGCCCGGCACGGTGCCGACGAGCGCAAGCACGGCCGGATCTTCGCCCAGCTGCTGAACCGGCGCGGCCTGCCCAAGGTGCCCGTGCCCGACGAGACCGACTACTGCATGCTGCTGGAGCGCCAGGGCATCGGCCTCTCGCACGAACGGCTGAACAGCGACGTCCCGCTGACCGACCGCGAGCTCATCACCTACCTCGCGCACAGCCGGGTCACCGAGCAGCGCGCCGCCGAGCAGATGCGGCAGCTGGTCAGGGCGTACGCGGACAACCCGGCCCTCGGCCGGGCGATGCGGGTGATCTCCGCCGACGAGGACGACCACCTCGCCTACTGCCACGAGGAGCTGCTGCGGCTGATCTCCGAGGGCCACGGCCCGTACGTCCGGCACGCCCTGGAGACCAGCGCCCGGGGCGAGGTCCGCACCTACCGGGACGTCGGCCTCGCCGTCACCGCCCGGATGGCCCGGATCCTGCGCTGGCCGCGCTGGCAGCTCGCCCTGATCACCCTCGGGGTGCGCGCGCTCCACCTGTACGACCGCGCCTACGGCTGGCGCCGGATGGTCACGCTGCGGATGCCCGAGCACCGCAACGCGCTGGGCACCCCGGCTCCGCCGCACGCGGAGCACGAGGTGCCCGGTTCCTGAACCGTCGGCCCGGCCGGCGCCCTACCGGCCGATGATGAGGCTCATCGCCTCGGCCCGGGTGGCCGGGTCGCGCAGCTGGCCGCGCACGCAGGAGGTGATGGTCTTGGCGCCGGGCTTGCGGATGCCGCGCATCGACATGCACATGTGCTCGCACTCGACCACGACGATCGCCCCGCGCGGCTCCAGGATCCGCATCAGCGCGTCGGCGACCTGGCTGGTCAGCCGCTCCTGCACCTGCGGCCGGCGGGCGTAGACGTCGACCAGCCGGGCGAGCTTGGACAGCCCGGTGATCTTGCCGCTGGTGGACGGGATGTACCCGACGTGGGCCACGCCGCGGAACGGCACCAGGTGGTGCTCGCAGACCGAGGTCAGCTCGATGTCCTTGACCAGCACCATCTCGTCGTGGCCGAGGTCGAAGGTGGTGGTGAGGACGTCCTCGGGCTCCTGCCACAGGCCCGCGAATATCTCCTTGTAGGCGCGCGCCACCCGGGCCGGGGTCTCCAGCAGGCCCTCGCGGTCCGGGTCCTCCCCGACGGCGAGGAGCAGCTCGCGGATGGCGTTCTCGGCCCGCTTCTGGTCGAAGGTACCGACGGCGGGCGGACCGTCGAAGGTCACCGGGTCGATCATGCGGGCCTCGCTTATGTATCGGAAGACTCTGGCTGAACAGCACGGATGCCGCGCCTCCAGGGTACAAACCCTGGTGACGCGGCATCCATTCCCTACGGAGCGGGGGTCAGCCCTCGGTCGGCGGCTCGGTGGCCGGCAGCGGCGGGAGCTTCACGACGTCCACCGGAGCGGCCTCGCCGGAGGCGGCGCCGTTGGTGAGCGCCAGCTCCTTCGGGGACTGCACCGGAGGCCGGGTGGACGGCGTGCGGCGGGCGGAGCCCGTCCAGGCCGGCCGGGTCGGGCGCTTGACGATCGGGGCGAAGACCTCGGCGATCTGCTCCTTGTTCAGGGTCTCCTTCTCCAGGAGCTCCAGGACCAGGTTGTCGAGCACGTCGCGGTTCTCGACCAGGATCTCCCAGGCCTCGTTGTGCGCCGTGTCGATGAGCTTCTTGACCTCTTCGTCGACCAGCCCGGCGACCTCTTCCGAGTAGTCGCGCTGGTGGCCCATCTCGCGGCCGAGGAACGGCTCCGAGTTGTCCGAGCCGAACTTGATCGCGCCGAGGCGCTCGGTCATGCCGTACTGGGTGACCATGGCCCGGGCCGTCGCGGTGGCCTTCTCGATGTCGTTCGAGGCACCGGTGGTCGGGTCGTGGAAGACCAGCTCCTCCGCCGCGCGCCCGCCCATCATGTAGGCGAGCTGGTCGAGCATCTCGTTGCGGGTGGTGGAGTACTTGTCCTCGTCCGGCAGCACCATGGTGTAGCCGAGGGCCCGGCCGCGGGACAGGATGGTGATCTTGTGCACCGGGTCGCTGTACTGGCAGGCCGCCGCGACCAGGGCGTGGCCGCCCTCGTGGTACGCGGTGATCTTCTTCTCCCGGTCGGACATGATCCGCGTGCGCTTCTGCGGACCGGCCACGACGCGGTCGATCGCCTCGTCCAGGATGCCGTTGTCGATCAGCTTCTTGTCCGAGCGGGCGGTCAGCAGCGCCGCCTCGTTGAGGACGTTCGACAGGTCGGCACCGGTGAAGCCGGGGGTGCGCTTGGCGACGGCCGACAGGTCGACGTCGGGCGCGATCGGCTTGCCCTTCTGGTGCACCTTGAGGATGTCCAGCCGGCCCTGGAGGTCGGGGCGCTCGACCGCGATCTGGCGGTCGAAGCGGCCCGGGCGCAGCAGCGCCGGGTCCAGGATGTCGGGGCGGTTGGTCGCGGCGATCAGGATCACGCCGCCCTTGACGTCGAAGCCGTCCATCTCGACCAGCAGCTGGTTGAGGGTCTGCTCGCGCTCGTCGTGGCCGCCGCCGAGGCCCGCACCGCGGTGCCGGCCGACGGCGTCGATCTCGTCGACGAAGACGATCGCCGGGGCGTTCGCCTTGGCCTGCTCGAAGAGGTCGCGGACGCGGCTGGCGCCGACACCGACGAACATCTCGACGAAGTCCGAGCCGGAGATGGAGTAGAAGGGCACCCCGGCCTCGCCCGCGACGGCGCGGGCCAGCAGGGTCTTGCCGGTGCCGGGCGGGCCGTAGAGCAGCACGCCCTTGGGGATCTTGGCGCCGACGGCCTGGAACTTGGCCGGCTCCTGGAGGAACTCCTTGATCTCGTGGAGCTCCTCGACCGCCTCGTCCGCGCCGGCGACGTCGGCGAAGGTGGTCTTCGGGGTGTCCTTGGTGAGCAGCTTGGCCTTGGACTTGCCGAACTGCATGACCCGGGAGCCGCCGCCCTGCATCTGGTTCATCAGGAACAGGAAGACCAGGACGATGATCACGATCGGGAGCATCGACAGCAGCAGGCTGACGAAGGTGCTCTGCTTCTCCGGGCTGATCGTGTAGCCCTCGGCGAGCGTGCTCGAGTCCTTGTCGTTGACCTGGGCCTGGAGCTTGTCGGCGATGGCGACACCCTGGTCGCCGATGTAAGAGGCCTGGAACTTGGTACCGGACGGGGTCTTGCCCGTTCCGGCACTGGGCAGCGTGGCGCCGTCCTTGAGCTGGATCTTGATCGTGTTCGAGTCACCGGTGGTGATCTGCGCCGACTTGACGTTGTGCGCGTCGATCGCCGCGACGACCTGACCGGTGTCCACCGTCTTGTAGCCGTTGGAGTCCGAAACGACCTGCATCAGCACGATGACGGCGAGGACGGCCAGCACGATCCACATGATCGGCGCACGGAAGTATCGCTTGACGTCCATCCATGCGGGGCGTTGCCGCCCCGTCCCTCCTGCCACTCAACGGCGCCGGGGGGCTGTTGGGCCGCGGCGCAATCCGATTGGTGCTCATGTGAAGAGCGGTTTATTGGACCGTACCGCAGTCGGACCCACCCATGGCGGGAGCACGGCGAGACGGCTGTGGTTCTTTGTCCCCGGGGGTCCAACGGGCGGGAACGGCCTACTGTTCCCGCCCGTAACCCGAACGGGGCCGTCAGCCGCCGTAGACGTGCGGGGCGAGGGTCCCGATGAAGGGGAGGTTGCGCAGCTTCTCCGCGTAGTCCAGGCCGTAGCCGACCACGAACTCGTTGGGGATGTCGAAGCCGACGTACTTGACGTCGATCTCGACCTTGGCGGCGTCCGGCTTGCGGAGCAGCGCGCAGACCTCCAGCGAGGCCGGACCGCGCGAGCCCAGGTTGCCGAGCAGCCAGGACAGCGTCAGACCGGAGTCGATGATGTCCTCGACGATCAGGACGTCACGGCCGGCGATGTCGGTGTCCAGGTCCTTCAGGATCCGCACCACACCGGAGGACTTGGTGCCCATCCCGTACGAGGAGACGGCCATCCAGTCCATGGTGACCTGCGAGTGCAGGGTCCGGGCCAGGTCGGCCATGACCATCACAGCCCCCTTGAGGACGCCGACGATCAGCAGGTCCTTGCCTGCGTAGTCCCGGTCGATTCGCTCGGCCAGCTCCAGGAGCTTGGCGTCGATCTCGTCCTTGCTGATGAGCACCTTCGCGAGGTCAGCGCCCATGTCGTTCTGGTCCACCGGGGATACGTCCTCAAACGTTCGGGGTCTGTGTGGCCGGCGGTCGGCTCCCCCTGGGCATGCCTCGCCCGTCAGTCGCCCTGCCGCCGAAAGACCAGCGTGCCACACCTGCGGGTGGCCTCGACGCCCCCGGGTAGGTGCAGCGGGCCCTGTCCGCGCCATCCGGTGACCAGCAGGTCGATCGTCTCCAGGTGCCGGGCGAACAGGTCCCCGGCCGGACAGCCCGCCCGCAGCGCGGCCCGGCGCAGCACCCGGCGGCGCACCGCGGGCGGCAGTTCGGCCAGCTTCACGGCGTCCAGGGCGCCGTCGCCCGTACGGAGGTCGCGTTCGGCCAGTGCGGCCCACTGGTCGAGGGCGTCGGCGTCGTCGCGGAACAGCCGGGCGGTGCGGGCCAGCGCCTCGACCACCCCGCCGCCCAGGTGCTTCTCCAGGACCGGCAGCACCTCGTGGCGGACCCGGGAGCGGGTGTAGGCGGGATCACAGTTGTGCGGGTCGTCCCAGACCGGGATCGACTGGGCGGCGCAGGCCTGCCGGGTGGCCGCCCGGTCCAGCTCCAGCAGCGGGCGGCGGTAGCGGCCCTTCTGGGCGGGCATCCCGGCCAGCGAGCGGGAGCCGGAGCCGCGGGCCAGGCCCAGCAGCACGGTCTCGGCCTGGTCGTCCCGGGTGTGGCCGAGCAGCACCGCGATCGCGCCGTGGCGGTCGGCGGCCGCGTCCAGGGCGGCGTAGCGG
>NZ_LFVW01000345.1:0-12826 GCF_001182915.1 Kitasatospora sp. MY 5-36 | reverse complement strand
GCTCCAGCTGGTCGTCGCCGAACGCCGCCGACCGGCCGCCGACGTCGTCGAGTTGCGACTCGCCGACCCCTCCGGCGGCCCGCTGCCCGGCTGGCAGCCCGGCGCCCACCTGCGCCTCGTCCTGCCCTCCGGCCGCGAGCGCCACTACTCCCTCAGCGGCGACCCGGCCGACCGCGCCGCCTACCGCATCGCCGTCCGGCGGCTGCCCGAGGGCGGCGGCGGGTCCGTCGAGGTCCACGACGCCCTGCACCCCGGCACCCGGCTCACCGCCCGCCGCCCGCGCAACGGCTTCGCCTTCTGCGCCGAGCCCGCCGTCCTCCTGCTGGCCGGCGGCATCGGCATCACCCCGCTGCTCCCGATGGCCCGCGAGGCGCAGCGGCACGGCCTGGACTGGCGCCTGGTGCACGTCGGCCGCAGCGCCGACACCCTCCCGTACACGGACGAGCTGCGCGCCCTCGACCCGCACCGGGTGGTGCTGCGCACCGACGACGAGCACGGCGGCGTCCCCACCGGTGCCGAACTGCTCGCCCACGCCCCGCGCGGCGCCGCCGTCTACTGCTGCGGCCCGGCCCCGATGCTCTCCGCCGTGCAGCGTGCACTGGACGGCTCCCCGGCCGCCTCCCTGCACTTCGAGCGCTTCGGCGCCGCCCCGGTCACCGACGGCGAACCGTTCGCCGTCCGACTCGGCACCGACGGCCCGACCCTCGACGTCCCCGCCGACCGCTCCGCCCTGGACGTGCTGCGCGAGGCCCGTCCGGACCTCCCGTACTCCTGCCACCAGGGCTTCTGCGGCACCTGCGAGGTCCGCCTGCTGGCCGGCTCGCCCGACCACCGGGACCGCAGGCTCACCCCCGAGCAGCGCGCCGCCGGCGCCCTGCTGCCCTGCGTCTCCCGGGCCGCCGAGGGTGAGACCCTCGTGCTCGACCTCTAGAAGGAGCTCCGCCATGGCGAAAGCGACCCCCGCCTTCCGCTACACCGAGCGCGACCTCGCCCGCTTCCGCGAGACCCAGCAACTCGCCTACCACTGCGCCGAACAGGTCGCCGCGTGGATCGAACCCGGCGTCACCGAGCGGCAGACCACCGCCGAGCTGCGCCGCCGCCTGGTCGCCGCCGGGGTGCAGGACTTCTTCCACGTCCCCTTCGCCTGGTTCGGCGACCGGACGGCGTTCCGGCACTTCCACACCCCGCTCCAGTTCTTCGCCGGCAACCGCCGGCTGGAGGAGGGCATGCCGTACGTGCTGGACTGCGCACCCGTGGTGGACGGCTACACCGCCGACATCGGCTACGGCGGCAAGGTCGGCGAGAACCGGGCCTGGGACCGCCTGGCCGCCGACCTGAAGGTCTACCGCGAGCTGATCCTCGCCGAGGTGCGGGCCCGCAGGCCGCTCGCCGAGGTGTACGCCGCGGTGGACGCCCAGATCGCCGCGCACGGCTACGACAACCGCCACCAGGTCTACCCGGGCCGGGTGATCGGCCACCAGGTCACCCGCAACACCGCGCGCGGCCCGGCCGGGGTGAACGTCTTCGGCTTCGGCGTGCGCACCCTCCAGACCCTCGGCCGCGAGCTCGTCACCGAGCGGCTGCACGGCCGTTCGCCGCTCTGGGCCGACGGGCGGTCGTCCCGGCACGCGCCCACCCCGGGGCTGTGGGCGGTCGAGCCGCACATCGGCTTCCGGGGCGTGGGCATCAAGTTCGAGGAACTGCTGGTGGTCACCGAGGACGACGCCTACTGGCTCGACGACGACCTGCCGCACGTCCGCCGCTGGACCGCCGCCACCACCGCCGAGCCGGCCACCACGGAGCAGACCGACACGGAGCCGACCGCCGCCGAGCCGACCACCCTGGAGGCCACCCGATGACGTTCCCGACGAAGCCCCAGGCGCAGGCGAAGCCCCCGGTCCGCCGCCGGACCGTCCACTCCGGCGGCCTCCCGCTCGCCGTCTTCGAGCAGGGCGACCCGTACGCCCCCACCGTCCTCCTCGTGCACGGCTACCCCGACACCCACACCGTCTGGGACGACATCGCCGCCGACCTCGCCCGCGACCACCACGTGGTCCGCTACGACGTGCGCGGCGCCGGGGAGTCGGCCGCCCCCGCCGACCGGTCCGGCTACCGCCTGGAGCACCTCGCCGAGGACCTGTTCGCCGTCGCCGACGCCGTCAGCCCCGACCGCCAGGTGCACCTGCTCGCCCACGACTGGGGCTCGATCCAGTCCTGGGAGGCCGTCACCGCACCCGGCGCCGAGCGCCGGATCGCCTCGTACACCACCCTGTCCGGCCCCAGCCTGGACCACATGGGCCACTGGCTGCGCCACCGGCTGCGCCGCCCCACCCCCCGCCACCTGGGGCAACTGCTCCACCAGGGCCTGCACTCCTGGTACATCACCGCCTTCCACCTGCCCTACCTCGCCCCCGGCGTCTGGCGCCTCGGCCTGGCCCGGGCCTGGCCGAGGGTGCTGCGCGACCTGGAGCACGTCACCCCGCGCGCCGACCACCCGCAGCCCACCCTGCGCCGCGACGCGGTCCGCGGCATCGAGCTGTACCGGGCCAACTTCCGCCCCACCCTGGGCAGTCCGCGCGAGCGGCCGACCGAGGTGCCGGTCCAGCTGATCACCCTCACCCGGGACCGGTACGTCGGCACCTACCTCTCCGAGGGGCTGGAGCGCTGGGCGCCGAACCTGACCCGCAGGACGCTGCACGCCGGCCACTGGTCGGCGCTGCTGGAGAAGGGAGCCACCGTGGCCGGACTGGTCCGCGAGTTCACCACCCGCACCGACGAGGGCCGGGCCCGCCCCGAGGAGGGCGACGGCCGGCTGGTCGTGGTCACCGGCGGCGGCAGCGGCATCGGCCGGGCCACCGCGCTCGCCTTCGCCGAGGACGGCGCCCGGGTGGTGGTCTGCGACCTCGACCTCGCGGCCGCCGAGCGCACCGCCGAACTGGCCTCGCTGATCGGCCCGCAGGCGCACGCCTACCGGGTGGACGTGTCCGACGGCGCCGCGGTGGACGCCTTCGCGCAGACCGTCGCGGCCGAGCACGGGGTGCCCGACGTCATGGTCAACAACGCGGGCATCGGGCACTCCGGGACGTTCCTGCAGACCACCGAGAAGGAGTGGCAGCGGGTCCTGGACGTCAACCTCTGGGGCGTGATCCACGGCTGCCGCGCCTTCGGCACCCTGATGGCCGACCGCGGCCAGGGCGGCCACATCGTCAACGTCTCCTCCGCCGCCGCCTACCTGCCGTCCAAGGCGCTCACCGCCTACGCCACCAGCAAGGCTGCGGTGTTCATGCTCTCCGACTGCCTGCGCGCCGAGTTCGTCGGCCACGGCATCGGCGTCTCCACCATCTGCCCCGGCATCGTCAACACCAACATCACCCGCACCTCCACCTTCTCCGCCACCACCTCCACCGAGCAGGCCGCCAAGCAGGCCCGCGCCGCGAAGCTCTACGCCCGCCGCGGCTTCCCCCCGGAGAAGGTCGCCACCGCCATCGTGACCGCCGTCCGCACCGGCAGGCCCGTCGTCCCCGTCACCCCCGAGGCCAAGGCCGCCCGCTTCCTCTCCCGCCTCAGCCCCGGCCTCCTGCGCCTCGCCGCCCGCCTCAACGTCACCTGACCGGGTGAACAACGGCCGATCGGGCCCCGTGGGGCCTGCGATATCGGATACGGTCGAACGCGATATCGCAGACCCCGCTTCGCTCGGGAGGTTGGTCATGGCCCGTACCGTGATGGACATCAACGACGACCTGCTGGCCGAGGCTGCGGAGATCTTCGGTACGACGACCAAGACCGCCACCGTCAACGCCGCTCTCGAGGATGCGGTGAAGCGTCGCAAGCGCCAGGTCTTCACGACCTGGCTCGAGGACGGTGGGCTGCCCGATCTCACCGGGCCGGTGGAAAAGGGTGAGTGAGCGCTCCACCGAGTGGGTCGTCCCGCCGGGGTCGGCGGACTGAGCGATGGCCGTTTGACGACGCTCCTCCGGGGCTGTGAGAGCATCGAGGCCCATGGAGATGACAACGGCCCTGTGGTCCTTCGCCCTCGTCGTGGGGCTGCTCACGCTCACGCCCGGGCTCGACACGGCGCTCGTCCTGCGGACCTCCGCGTTGGGGCGGCGGCGGCAGGCGTGGGGCGTCGTGCTGGGGATCCAGACCGGGACGCTGATCTGGGGGACGCTGACCTCGGCCGGGGTGACGGCGCTGCTCACCGCCTCGCAGGTGGCGTACGAGGTCCTGCGGTGGGCGGGCGCGGCGTACCTGGTGTGGATGGGCATCGGGATGCTGCGCAACCGGGGCGGTGAGGCGGCGGCCGAGGAGGAGCCGGAGGACGGCGGGTTCGCGCACGGCTGGCGGCGGGGCACGCTGACCAATCTGCTGAACCCCAAGGTCGGGGTCTTCTACGTGGCCGTGCTGCCGCAGTTCATCCCGGTCGGCGTCCCGCACTTCGCCGCCGGTGTGGCGCTGACCTGCGTGCACGTCGTGGAGGGCCTGCTCTGGTCGACCGTCCTGGTGGGTTTCGCCCGGGTGCTGCGCGGCTGGCTGCGCCGGCCGGCCGCCCGGCGGTCGATGGACCGGGTGACCGGCGCGGTGGTGGTGGGCTTCGGCGTGAAGCTGGCGCTGACCGACTAAGGCGGGACGGCCCGGCGGCTCAGCGGCCGAGACGCTTCAGTCCTTCCATGAGTTCGTCCGCGTTCATGCAGATGTGCAGGTCGACGGTGGCGTTCAGCTGGGTCCAGAACGGCTCGGCGATGGACGGCAGCGAGGCCTCGTCCGGGACGTCGACGACCATGACCATGCCGCGGCTCCCGTTGCGGTTGAGGAAGTAGGCCGCCTCCGGCTTCAGTTGGGCCAGTATGCGCTGGACCCCTTCGGCCATCGTTCCGTCGCTGATCAGCTTGTTCGAGGCCGCGGTGTCGATTTCGACCTCCAGCAGGGCGCGCATGATGCCCGCTCCTTCCCCGGGCTCGGGGCGAGTCCGCAACTCCAGCCTCCCGCCGCGCCGGTGGCCACGCAACGTGAGCGGTGCCGGAGCCGCTCCCGGCTCAGGCCGCGTGGGTGCGGGGTGCCGGGTCGCCGGCCGCGCCGCCCTCGTCACCCTCCGTCCCCGTGCGCGACAGGTCGTGGTGGATCGGCCCGTCGGAGGCGCTCAGTGGCAGGCAGCTGCCGCCGCGCCGGTGGGCGACGATCTCGGCGGCGACCGAGACCGCCGTCTCCTCCGGGGTGCGGGAGCCGAGGTCCAGGCCGATCGGGGAGCGCAGCCGGGCCAGTTCGGCCTCGGTGAGCCCCGCCTCGCGGAGCCGGGCGGCGCGGTCCCGGTGGGTGCGGCGCGATCCCATCGCGCCGACGTAGCCGACCGGCAGCCGCAGGGCGCGTTCCAGCAGCGGGATGTCGAACTTGGCGTCGTGGGTGAGCACGCAGAGCACGGTGCGTCCGTCGATCCGGCCGAGTTGGGAGTCCAGGTAGCGGTGCGGCCAGTCGACCACCACCTCGTCGGCCTCCGGGAAGCGGCGGGCGGTGGCGAAGACCGGCCGGGCGTCGCAGACGGTCACGTGGTAGCCGAGGAACTTGCCGATCCGCACCACCGCGGCCGCGAAGTCGATCGCCCCGAACACCAGCATCCGCGGCGCGGGCACGTACGACTCGACGAAGCAGGTGACGGTGCCCCGGCCGTGTTCGTCGCAGGGGCGGCCGTCCAGGCCGAGCACCAGCCGGCCGGTGCGTCCGGCCTCCAGCATCGCCCGGGCCCGCACGACGATCGCCCGCTCCAGGGCGCCGACCGTCGAGGGGGTGGGCGAGAGCGCGCCGGCCACGCCGTCCGCGGTGACCGCCAGGGTGGCCCCGACCAGCCCGCCCGCCCCGCCCGGTCCGGCGATCACCCGGACCAGGGCCACCGGTGTGCCGGCCGCGATGTGCGCGATCCCGGTGTCCAGCCCGGCGTCGGCCCCCGGCACCACCGGCTGGACGAACACGTCCAGGACGCCGCCGCAGGTCAGACCCACCGCGAAGGCGTCCTCGTCGCTGTACCCGAAGCGTTCCAGCACCGGCTCGCCGCTCGCCAGGGCGGCCCGGCACAGCTCGTACACCGCGCCCTCGACGCACCCGCCGGAGACGCTGCCGACCGCCTCGCCGTCCGCGTCCACGGCCAGCGCCGCCCCGGGGTCGCGCGGAGCGCTGCCGGAGACGCCGACCACGGTGGCCACGGCGAAGGAGCGCCCGGACGCGTGCCAGGCCCGCAGCTGCTCGGCGATGTCCTGCATGGGGGAGGCTCCTTACACGGTTTCGACAGTAGCGGGAGACGCCGCCGTACGGGAAACGATCCCGTACGGCGGCGGTGGTGCCCAAGGCGGTCCTGCCCCGAGGCCCTGCCCGAGGCGGGTGCGAACAGCGCGAAGGTGTGCCTAGTGCACGCCCAGCCAGGACTTGACCGGGGTGATCGCGAAGTACACCACGAACACCGCGGTGAGGATCCACATCAGCACCCCGGGCTCGCGCCAGCGCCCCAGCCCGGCCTTGATGACGGTGTACGAGATGACGCCGGCCGCGACGCCCGCGGTGATGCTGTACGTGAACGGCATCAGCACGCAGGTGAGGAAGGCCGGGACGGCCACCTCGCGGTCGGACCAGTCGATGTGCCGGGCCTGGCTCATCATCATCGAGCCGATCACGACCAGGGCGGCCGAGGCGACCTCGACCGGGACGATCCCGGCGATCGGCGAGAAGAACAGCATCAGGGCGAACAGGGCGCCGGTGACGGTGGAGGCGAGTCCGGTGCGGGCGCCGTCGCCGACGCCGGTGGCGGACTCGACGAAGACGGTCTGCCCGGAGGCGCCCGCCAGGCCGCCGACCGCGCCGCCCGCGCCGTCGATGAACAGCGCCTTGGACAGTCCGGGCATCCGGCCGCGCCGGTCGGCCAGTCCGGCCTCGGTGCCGACGCCGATGATGGTGGCCATCGCGTCGAAGAAGCCGGCCAGCACCAGGGTGAACACGGCGACCGAGGCGCTGATCGCGCCCATGCCGTGGCCGCCGAACGCGCCGAACAGGTCGACGTGGCCGAACAGGCCGAAGTCCGGTGCGGAGACGGGGCTGCCGGGCCAGACCGGCACCGAGTTCCGCCAGGCCCCGGCGGGCACGTGGGCGGCCCGGTTGACGATCACCGCGAGCACGGTGCCGCCGGCGATGCCGAGCAGGATCGCGCCGCGGACGCCGCGCGCCATCAGCACGAAGATCGCCAGCAGGGTGACGCAGAAGACCAGCACCGGCCAGCCGGACAGCTCGCCGGTCGGGCCGAGCGAGAGCGGGGTGGGGCCGCCGGTGTGCATGAACCCGGCCTTGTAGAGGCCGATCACCGTGACGAACAGGCCGATGCCGATGGTGATGGCGTGCTTGAGCGGCAGCGGGATGCCGTTCATGATCCGCTCGCGCAGCCCGGAGACGACCAGCAGCACGATCAGCAGGCCGTAGATCACGCACAGGCCCATGGCCTGCGCCCAGGTGGTGTGCGGGACGACCAGCGCGGAGACCGCGCCGGAGACGGAGAGCCCGGCGGCGAGGGCGAGCGGCACGTTGCCGACCAGGCCCATCAGGACGGTGGTGACGGCGGCGGCCAGCGCGGTGGCGGTGGTCAGCGCGGCGGGGTCCAGTTTGGCGCCGGTCGCGTCCGCGCCGCTCAGGATGAGCGGGTTGAGCAGGATGATGTACGCCATCGCCATGAAGGTGGTGACCCCACCGCGCAGTTCGTTGGCGAGGGTCGATCCCCGGGCCGAGATCTTGAAGTAGGCGTCCAGTGCGCCGGTGGGGCGTGGGGCGTCCTGGGACGACGGACGGGTGCCGTCCTCGGCGGGTCTGTCTTCGGTGGTGCCGGGCTCCGTGGGGATTCTGGTCATGTCCATCCCAAGTATCAAAGGGGGTTGGGGTGGGCGAGCCGACCTGACCGCCGGTCAACGAAGCGGCGTAGGGGGACGTATCGACTCACGGGGGCACTCATGAGCAGCGGGGGAGTGCCCGCGGTGCATCAGAGGGTGTGGTGCATCAGAGGGTGGTGCGCACCGCTGCGGGCCCCGGCGTGGGCAGGGCAGCGGGTGTACGGGGACGCCTCCGGGGTGGCGGGGACGCCCTCGGGTCCCCGGGGCGGCGGGGAAGACGGTCGCCGCCCCGGGGAGGACGAACTCGGGCCGTCAGAGCGGCCGTTCGGTGGTCAGGTGCTCCGGCCGGACCGGGATCCGGTTGAGCGCCAGCCCGGTGGCGTTGCGGATGGCGGCCACGATGGACGGCGTCGCCGAGACGGTCGGCGCCTCGCCGACCCCGCGCAGCCCGTACGGGGCGTTGGGGTCGGGCAGTTCGAGCACCTCCACCGGGATCGGCGGGGTGTCCAGGATGGTGGGGATCAGGTAGTCGGTGAAGGAGGCGTTGCGCACCTTGCCCTCCCGCACGATGATCTCCTCCATCACCGCGAGGCCCAGCGCCTGGGTGCAGCCGCCCTGGATCTGGCCGACCACGGAGAGCGGGTTGAGCGCCTTGCCGACGTCCTGGACGGCGGTGAGCTCGACCACCTTGACCAGGCCCAGCTCCACGTCCACGTCCACCACCGCGCGGTTGGCGCAGAAGGTGTACTGGACGTGGCCGAAGCCCTGGCCGGTCTCCTTGTCGAAGGCCTGGGTGGGCCGGTGGTGGTGCTCGCGGGTCTGCTCGACGGCCTCGTCGCCGAGCAGGTCGACGATGGAGACCAGCGCGCCGGCGCTCTTCGACACCACCTTGCCGTCGGCCAGCACCAGGTCGTCGTGGGTCCAGCCGTAGCGCCGGCGCCCCTTGTCGAACAGCTCCCGGCGGACCGCCTCGGCGGCCAGCTTCACCGCCCCGCCGGTCATGTACGTCTGGCGCGAGGCGGAGGTCGAACCGGCCGACCCCACCTCGGTGTTGGCCGGGTGGATGGTGACCTGCTCGACGCCCAGCTCGGTGCGGGCGATCTGGGCGTGCACGGTGACGCCGCCCTGGCCGACCTCGGCCGCCGCGGTGTGCACCATGGCGACCGGCTCGCCGCCGATCACCTCCAGCCGCACCCGGGCGGTGGAGTAGTCGTCGAAGCCCTCGGAGAAGCCGACGTTCTTGATGCCGACCGAGTAGCCGACGCCGCGGACGATCCCCTCGCCGTGCGAGGTGTTGGACAGCGCGCCGGGCAGCCGGCGGACGTCGAGGTGCTCGGTGTCCAGCGGCGGCGGCAGCGGCATCTCCTTGGCCCGCCGCAGCAGTTCGGCCACCGGCGCGGGGGAGTCGATCCGCTGGCCGGTGGGCATGAAGTCGCCCTCGGACATCGCGTTGAGCTGCCGCAGCTCCACCGGGTCCATGCCCAGGGCGGCGGCCAGCCTGTCCATCTGCGACTCGTAGCCGAACGCCGCCTGCACCGCGCCGAAGCCGCGCATCGCCCCGCAGGACGGGTTGTTGCTGTACAGCGCGATGGCATGCATCCGCACGTTGGGGATCACGTACGGGCCGTGCCCGAGCGAGGCCGCGTTGCCGACCACAGCGGGGGAGGCGGAGGCGTACGCGCCGCCGTCCAGCACGATCCGGCAGTCGGCGTAGACCAGCCGGCCGTCCCGGGTGGCGCCGTGCTCGTAGTGCATCCGCGCCGGGTGGCGGTGGACGTGGCCGAAGAAGGACTCGTCCCGGGAGTAGACGATCTTGACCGGCTTGCCGGTGTGCTGGGCCAGCAGGCAGGCGTGGATCTGCATCGACAGGTCCTCGCGGCCGCCGAACGCGCCGCCCACGCCGGCCAGGGTCAGCCGGACCTTCTCCTCCGGCAGGTCCAGCACCGGCGCCATCTGCTGGCGGTCGACGTGCAGCCACTGGGTGGCGATGTAGAGGTCGATGCCGCCGTCCTCGGCGGGCACCGCGAGGCCGGACTCCGGGCCCAGGAAGGCCTGGTCCTGCATGCCGACCTCGTAGTCGCCGCTGACGACCACGTCCGCCAGCGCCCGCACCTCGTCGGTCACGCCGCGGCCGGAGACCAGCCGCTGCTCGTGGCAGATGTTGCCGTACGCGTGGGACTTGTACTCGTGCGGCTCGTGCACGTACCCGTACGTCTCCGGGTCGAGGCACTGCTCCTCGGTGACGATCGGGGTGAGCACCTCGTACTCGACCGCGATCTTCTTCACCGCCCGGCGGGCCGTCTCCGGGTGGTCGGCGGCGACCAGCGCGATCGCCTCGCCGTGGTAGCGGATCCGGTCGATGGCCAGGACCGGCTGGTCCTGGATCTCCAGGCCGTAGTACTTCGAGCCGGGGATGTCCTCGTGCGTCAGCACCGCGTACACCCCGGGCACCCTGAGCGCCTCGGAGATGTCCACCGACAGGATGTTCGCCCGGGGGTGCGGCGAGCGCAGCGCCGTGCCCCAGAGCATGTCCTCGTGCCACAGGTCGGAGGAGTAGGCGAACTCGCCCCGGACCTTCAGGTTGCCGTCCGGGCGCAGCGGCGAGCCGCCGATGCCGTCCTTGGCCGCCTGGTTGATGTTCTGCAGGTTCTTCTGCCCCTGGATGGTCCGCGCGCTCATGCCGCGCCCTCCGTCCCCGCGCACGTGCGGGCCGAGGCCAGCCGCACCGCGTCCATGATCTTCTCGTAGCCGGTGCAGCGGCACAGGTTGCCGGACAGCGCCTCGCGGATGTCGTCGTCGCTCGGCTGCGGGTCCTCGGCCAGCAGCGCGTCGGTCTGCACCAGCAGGCCGGGGGTGCAGAAGCCGCACTGGACGGCGCCGGCGTCGACGAACGCCTGCTGGACCAGGCCCAGTTCGCCGTCCTCCGTGCCCAGGCCCTCGACCGTGCGCACCTCGCGGTCCTGCACCTGGCCGGCCGCGACCAGGCAGGAGCAGACCGGGAGGCCGTCCAGGTAGACCGTGCAGGAGCCGCACTCGCCCTGCTCGCAGGCGTTCTTCGAGCCGGGCAGGCCGACCCGCTCGCGCAGCACGTACAGCAGGCTCTCGCCCTCCCACACGTCGTCGGCCTCGACGGGCCTGCCGTTGGCGGTGAAAGTGACCTTCATGCCGCGCTCCTGATCTGCTTGCCGTAGTCGTTCCAGGTCCAGGTGAGGGTGCGGCGGGCCATCACGGCGAGCGCGTGCCGGCGGTAGTCGGCGGTGCCGCGGACGTCGTCGATCGGCGAGGCCGCGGCCTTCACCAGCTCGCCGAAGCGCTGGACCACCTCGGCTCCCAGCAGCTCCCCGGACTCCCACAGTCCGCGCTCGGCGAGCACGCCCTGGAGGTACTCCTCGGCCTCGACGGCGCGGCGCGGTGTGGGGGCGGCCGAACCGATGCCGGTGCCGACGGTCCCGTTCCGCGGGTGCAGGGCGAAGCCGAACGCGCAGACCGCGATCACCATGGCGTTGCGGGTGCCGATCTTCGAGAACTGCTGCGGCCCGTCCGCCACCGGGATGAGCACGGCCCGGATCAGCTCGTCGGCCTCCAGCAGGTTGCGCTTCACCCCGACGTAGAAGTCGTCGATCGGGATCAGCCGGGTGCCGCGCACCGAGGCCGCCTCGACGAACACGTCCCGCCCGGCCGCGAGCAGCGCCGGGTGCGAGTCGCCGGCCGGGGAGGCCGCGCCGAGGTTGCCGCCGACGCTGCCGCGGTTGCGGATCTGCGGCGAGCCGACGGTGTGGGCCGCCAGGGCCAGCCCGGGCAGCGGACCGGACAGCTCCGCGATGATCCGGGCGTACGGGACCGCGGCGCCGAGCCTCACCACCTCGCCGTCGTTCGACCATTCGGCGAGTTCGGTGATGCGGTTCAGGTCGAGAATCGCGGATGGCCGGTGCACGTCGAAGTTCAGCTCGACCATGACGTCCGTGCCGCCCGAAACGGGCAGCGCGGTCGGGTACTCGGCCTTCGCCGCGAGTGCCTCGTCCCAGGTGGCGGGCCGAAGGAACTCCATGCGGGTGTCTCCTCAAGTCGTCGCCCGCCGGGTGCCCGGCGGCGTGTCGCCCAGTGAACCGCCGCGACGCGGCCCGCTGGCAGTCACCGATGGCATGAAGCCCCGGCTGTGAGCCCGCCCGGCATCCTGTACGTTCCTCTAAGGAGGAGAACCTCGCAGCCCAGGTGTCCGCCGGGTGCTACCTACGACCGTAATCCGGCCGTGACGCGCGGGCTACGGACCCGGGCGGACGCCCGGCCGGACAGGCCCTATCGTTACCCCTTCACCCTCCCCCCAAGCCCCCGTTAAGGAGTCCGCGGATGCGCGTCCGTGACCTGCTCGCCCCCGGCGCCCCGCGACTGCGCCTGCTCGCGGCCGAGGAAGAGCTGGACCGGCAGGTCAGCGGTGTGATGACGACGGACCTCCAGGACCCGGGCCGCTACCTGCACGGCGGCGAACTGGTGCTCACCGGCATGCTCTGGCGCACCGTCCCGGCCGACTCCGAGCGCTTCGTCCGCACCCTCGCGGCCGGCGGCGCGGTGGCCCTGGCGGCCGGCGAGGCCGAGGTCGGCCCGGTGCCCGAGGACCTGGTCGAGGCCTGCCGCCGGCACCGGATGCCGCTGCTCGCCGTCCCCGACGACATCGCCTTCGGCACCGTCACCGAGTTCATCGGCCGCCAGGTCTCCGCCGACCGCGCCGCCGACCTCGCCGCCCTGGTCGACCGGCACCGCCTGCTGGTCTCGGCGGCCGGCGGCGGCGGACTGGACGCGGTGCTCGACCTGCTCGGCGGCGACCTCGACCTGGACTGCTGGGTGCTCACCCCGACCGGCGCGGTGATCGCCGGCCCCGCCGACCGGCTCTCCGCCCAGGACCGCGACCAGCTGGTCCGCGCCCACCTCGCCGCCCAGCGCCAGCGCCGCCGCCCCCCGCACCGGGCCCGGCTGGC
>NZ_LFVW01000034.1:0-39759 GCF_001182915.1 Kitasatospora sp. MY 5-36 | reverse complement strand
CCGCGCGGCGCAGGCGGCCGCGGCGACGTCGACCACCGCGTCCCGCTCCCCCGCGGTCAGCGCGGCCGGCTCGCCGGTGGTGCCGAGGGCGACCAGCCCGGCCGCCCCGGCGTCCAGGACCTCGTGCGCGAGCTTCTCCAGCGCGTCGAGGGCGACGGAGCCGTCGGCGGCGAACGGGGTGATCAGGGGGACGTGGATGCCCTTGAGTTCCATGTCCACGATCCTGCGGCCCGCCGATCGCCCAGGTCCAGTTCACATTTCCGACGCTTCTCGTAAGCTCAGCCGATGCTCGGTTAGCCTGGACGGATGCTGGACGTCCGACGCCTGCGCCTGCTGCGCGAACTCGCCCACCTCGGCACCATCGCGGCCGTCGCCGAGGCGCTCTCCTTCAGCCCCTCGGCGGTGTCCCAGCAGCTGTCCGTCCTGGAGAAGGAGGCGGGCGTCCCGCTGCTGGAGCGCACCGGGCGGCGGGTCACCCTCACCCCGGCGGGGCGCAACCTCGTCCGGCACGCCGAGGCGGTGCTCGCCCTGCTGGAGCAGGCCGGTGCCGAACTCGCCCACGCCAAGCGGGGGTTGGCCGGTCCGCTGCGGATCGGCACCTACCCCTCGGCGGCCCGGGCGATCATCCCGGCGGTGCTCGCGGAGCTGGCCGGCTGGCACCCGGGGCTGGAGCCGATGGTCACCGAGGTGGACCCGGCGGCCGTCGGCGCGGCGCTGCGGGCGGGCGAGCTGGACGTGGCGCTGGTGCACGAGTACGACCTCGTCCCGACCGACCCGGAGCCGGGCCTCGCGGTGACCCGCCCGGTCTTCACCGAGCCCATGTACCTGGCCGCCCGCGTCCCGGGCACCGTCGCCGAGCAGCGCGGCGCGCCGTGGATCATGTCCTCGCCCGGCACGCTCTGCCACACCATGGCCGTCCGCGCCTGCGAGGCGGCGGGCTTCGCGCCCCGCATCCGGCACCAGATCGACGACTTCACCACCGTGCTGGCCCTGGTGGCGGCCGGCCAGGGCGTCGCCCTGGTCCCCCAGCTGGGCACGGCCGGGCTCCCGCCCGGCGTCGTCCTCACCCGGCTGCCGATGTACCGCCGCACCCGGGCCGCGTTCCGCGCCGGCGCCGGCTCCCACCCGGCCATCTCCGCCTTCGTCTCGGCCCTGCACACGGCGGTCCCCCCGGGCCTCGGCGGCGGCACCTGAGACGGGCCCCTCCCCCGTACGCGAAAGGCCCGGGTGTCCGCCGCAGCGAACGCCCCGGGCCTTCCGCTCCCGTCCTAGCCCGCCAGGCAGCTCGGCCCGAGCAACTGCTTCAGGTCCCCGAACAGCGCCGGGTCGGACTTCACCCGGTGCCGGTCGAGCCGCAGCACCGTGGTCTTGTCGCGGCCCTCCAGCCGCACCCGCACCTCGGTGGTGCCCCGGTGGCTCCCGAGCACCTCGCCGAGCCGGGCCACCAGCGGCGGGGTGACCTTCGCGCTCGGGATGAGGATGGTGATCGGCGCCTCGGCGTGCGCGTTCGACAGGTCGGGGACGGACAGCTCCATCCCCATCAGCCGCGGCACGTCCTCCCGCTTGTCCAGCTTGCCGCGCACGAAGACGACGGCGTCCTCGGCCAGCTGCGAGGAGACCAGCTGGTAGCTGGCCGGGAAGAACATGCAGTCGATGGAGCCGGCCAGGTCCTCGACGGTCGCGATCGCCCAGGCGTTGCCCTGCTTGGTCATCTTCCGCTGGAGGCCCGAGATGATGCCGCCGATGGTGACGATCGTCCCGTCCGGCCGCTCCGCGAGGTCGGCCACCGCGCAGTCCGCCTTGTCGGCGAGCACGTGCTCGATGCCGTGCAGCGGGTGCGATGAGACGTACAGGCCGAGCATCTCCCGCTCCTGGGTGAGCAGGAAGGACTTCTCCCACTCCTCCTCGGAGAAGACGACGTCCAGTCCGAAGCTCGGCTCCTCGGAGGCGGTGTCGCCGCCGAAGAGGTCGTACTGTCCGACCGCCTGCTTGCGCTTCACGTCGACGACGTTGTCGATCATCGGCTCGAACTGGGCGCTCAGGCCCTTGCGGGTGTGGCCGAGCGAGTCGAAGGCGCCGGCCTTGATCAGCGATTCGACGGTCCGCTTGTTGCAGACCACCGACTCCACCTTGTCCAGGAAGTCGGGGAAGGACGCGAACTTCCCCTTCGCCTTCCGGGTCCGGATCATCGAGTCGACGACCGGCCCGCCGACGTTGCGGATGGCGGTCAGGCCGAACCGGACCAGGGTGTCACCGTGCGGGGTGAAGTCCGAGTCCGACTCGTTGACGTCCGGCGGCAGCACCTGGATGCCCATCTTGCGGCACTCGTTGAGGTAGACCGCGGACTTGTCCTTGTCGTCCTTGACGGAGGTGAGCAGCCCGGACATGTACTCGGCCGGGTAGTTGGCCTTGAGGTAGGCGGTCCAGTACGAGACCAGCCCGTAGCCGGCGGTGTGCGCTTTGTTGAACGCGTAGCCGGAGAAGGGGACGAGGACGTCCCACACGGCCTGGATGGCCGCGTCGGAGTAGCCGCGCTCGCGGCAGCCCTTCTGGAAGGGGACGAACTCCGCCTCCAGGATCTCCTTCTTCTTCTTGCCCATGGCGCGGCGCAGCAGGTCGGCCTGGCCGAGCGAGTAGCCGGCCAGGATCTGCGCGGCCTTCTGCACCTGCTCCTGGTAGACGATCAGGCCGTACGTCGGCCGGAGCACCTCCTCCAGGGGCTTCTCCAGCTCCGGGTGGATCGGGGTGATCTCCTGCTGGCCGTTCTTGCGCAGCGCGTAGTTGGTGTGGGAGTTGACGCCCATCGGGCCGGGCCGGTACAGCGCCAGGACCGCGGAGATGTCCTCGAAGTTGTCGGGCTTCATCAGGCGCAGCAGCGAGCGCATGGGGCCGCCGTCGAGCTGGAAGACGCCGAGCGTGTCGCCGCGGGCGAGGAGTTCGTAGGTCGGCTTGTCGTCCAGGGGCAGATCAAGCAGGTTGATCTTGACGCCCTTGTTCTTCTCGATCGCCTTGACGGCGTCGTCCATGATCGTCAGGTTGCGCAGGCCGAGGAAGTCCATCTTGAGGAGGCCGAGGCCCTCACAAGTCGGATAGTCGAACTGCGTGATGGTGACGCCGTCGGTGTGCCGGGTCCAGACCGGGATGTGGTCGGTCAGCGGCTCGGCGGACATGATGACGCCGGCGGCGTGCACGCCGGGCTGGCGGATCAGGCCCTCGATGCCGCGCGCGGTGTCGATGACCTTCCGGACGTCCGGGTCGTTCTCGTACAGCCCGCGGATCTCGCCGGCCTCGCTGTAGCGGGGGTGCGAGGAGTCGGTGATGCCCGAGAGCGGGATGCCCTTGCCCATCACGTCCGGCGGCATCGCCTTGGTGATCCGGTCGCCCATCGCGTACGGGTAGCCGAGGACCCGCGAGGAGTCCTTGATGGCGGCCTTCGCCTTGATGGTGCCGTACGTGACGATCATGGCGACCTTGTCGGATCCCCACTTCTCGGTCACGTAGCGGATCACGTCACCGCGCCGGCGCTCGTCGAAGTCGATGTCGACATCGGGCATCGAGATGCGCTCGGGGTTGAGGAAGCGCTCGAAGATCAGGCCGTGCGGGATCGGGTCGAGGTCGGTGATGCCCATCGCGTACGCGACCAGCGAACCGGCCGCCGAACCACGGCCCGGGCCCACCGCGATGCCCTGGCTCTTGGCCCACATGATGAAGTCGGCGACCACGAGGAAGTACGCCGGGAACCCCATCTGGATGATGGTGTCCATCTCGTACTCGGCGAGCTTCTTGTGCTCCTCGTCGTACCCGTTCGGGAAGCGCCAGTCCATGCCCTTCCACACCTGGGACTTGAAGAAGTCCGCCTCGGACTCGAAGCCCTCCGGGATCGGGAAGCGCGGCATGAGGTTCTTGAACTTGAACATGCCCTCGGTGTCGACCCGGGAGGCGACGAGGAGTTGGCTGTTGCGGCAGCCCTCCTGCCAGGCGTCCGAGGAGTCGAGGGCGTACATCTCGGCGGCCGACTTGATGTAGTAGCCGGTGCCGTCGAAGCGGAAGCGGTCCGGGTCCGAGAGGTTCTTGCCGGTCTGGACGCAGAGCAGCAGGTCGTGCGCCCCGGCGTCGGCCTCGGTGGTGTAGTGCGAGTCGTTGGTGACGACCGGCGGGATGTCCAGCTTCCTGCTGATCTCCAGCAGCCCGTCGCGGACCCGCTTCTCGATGTCGAGGCCGTGGTCCATCAGCTCCAGGAAGTAGTTCTCCTTGCCGAAGATGTCCTGGTAGTCGGCGGCGGACTTCAGCGCCTCGTCGAACTGGCCCAGGCGCAGCCGGGTCTGCACCTCGCCGGAGGGGCAGCCGGTGGTGGCCATCAGGCCGCCGGACAGCTCGGCGATCAGCTCCTTGTCCATCCGGGGCCACTTCACCAGCCAGCCCTCGGAGTACGAGCGCGAGGTCAGCTTGAAGAGGTTGTGCAGGCCTTCCTTGTTGCGGGCCCAGATGGTCTTGTGGGTGTACGCGCCGGACGCCGAGACGTCGTCCCGCTTCTGGTGCGGCTGGCCCCACAGGATGCGCTTGGTGTTCGAGCGGGACTCCGGGGCGACGTACGCCTCGATGCCGATGACGGGGGTGATGCCCGCGTCGGTCGCCTGCCGGTGGAACTCGGCGGCGCCGTACATGTTGCCGTGGTCGGTCATGGCCACATGGGTCTGACCGAGGCGCTCGACCTCCTTGAACATCTGCTTCAGCCGGGCGGCACCGTCCAGCATCGAGTACTCGGTGTGGACGTGCAGATGCGCGAACGGCTGGTCGCTCAAGGCGGGGCCTCCGGAGGCTCTGGTGCTGATCTGGCTGGCCGGCGAACGTGCAGGTCACAGGGGGTTCCCCTGGAAATGGATGTGGCCCGGAGCGCCTCGCGGGGCCCGGGCCATCACTCACACGTTCACGCGTCCACTCTAGCCCCCGGGGCGGCTGACCGGATCGCCCGGAGTGGTCCCGGCAAGTCGTGCCCCGGCGGCCGCGCGGACCTCCGGCTCCTCCATCGGATCGTCGCGGAGGCAGGCGATCCTCCGCATCGCGTAGGGCCGGTCGGGGGCCCGCTCAACACCCAGCAGACGGGCTCGCGCCTCGCAGTCCCACAGCGACTCGGTGTACGCCTCGGCCATGCCGGCGGCCCCCATCGCCGCCAGCGCCTCCAGGTAGTCGGCACGCTCGTACGAGTGCGGGGTCCAGAGCCAGAAACGGCGCAGCAGCGAGACTGCGTCAGCGGCCTCCGGGCCGAAGCGGGCCAGCCCCCGCGCGAGGTCGTCCGGGCCGCACCAGGCACGGTCCACCCACCGCCGCTCCAGCTCGGCCACAAGGGCCGGGATGTCGCTCTCGTCACCGTGGGCGGCCAGCACCTCGTGGCCGAGCCTGGAAAGCCACGCCCGCTCCGAAGCCGCCCACTCCCGCGCCGCCGGCACGGCCTGCCCGGCCAGCCGGTCGACGGCCTTGCCCAGCAGCGGCAGCGGTCGGGTGCCGTCGGAGGCAGCGAGGGCGGGGACCAGCGGGATCAGCTCGGGCTCTGGCGGCCGGAGCGACAGCGCGAGGAGAGCGGTCGTCTTGGCGCCGTCGGCGACTCCCGGGTCGCGCAGCAGGGCGAGTAGAGCCGCGTTGTCCCGGTCCGGGTACGGGTCCACGCGTTTCGCGGGGTGGCGCGGGGCCGGACCGTCCCCCTCGGAGATACGGTCCGGCAGCGCCCGCCGGGCTTCCTCCGAACCGCCGAGTGCCAGCAGCTCCAGCACGCCGGTGGCCCGGTCCCGGGTGTCCTCGTCACCGGACAGGAAGTCCACCACCGGGGCGACCGGGAGCTCCAGGTCCAGGATCAGCCGGGCCAAGTAGAGGTGTCGGTCGTCCACCTGCCGGTCCCAGCGCCAGTCCCAGCGGATGCAGCCGTGGACGAGTTCGGCGACCGCCGCCGGATCCTCGGCGGCTATTCGCGCGCCTTGGCCCCGGCCGCGCTGGAGGAGGCCGAGGAGGGTGGTCGGCGGCGCGTAGTGGTCGCTGTGCATGGGGTCCATCGTGCCGCAGCCCCCGGCGCGTGGGCGGCGGGGGCTGGCGGGGTCAGGCGTCCTCGTCGGGCGGCGGGGCCGCGCGGAGGGTGGTGACGACGCCCAGGGCGACGATGGCGGTCGCGAGGGCGAGGAGGACGGCGAAGGCCGTCCCGATCAGGTATCGCACGAGGTCCTGCGCTCGGCGTCGAGGAGCAGGGTGAGGAGGTTCAGGAGCGTTGACGCCGGCGCCGTGTTGAAGCGGACGAGGACGCGGCCGTCCATGGTCCGGTCGGTGCCGATCGAGGGGAAGATCAGGCCGAACTCGCGCCCCCGCTCCACGACTTCGTCCAGGAGGGCGCTGATGTGGTCCTCGGTGTAGTAGCGGATCCGGGGGTCGGTCGGCAGCATCGGGTGACGGCCGGGACGGTAGATCATCAGACGGCGCCCTTCCGCAGCTCGAACCAGACGGATTTGGCACGCTCGTGGGGGTCGACACCCCAGCCGTGGGTGAGGGCGGCGACGAGCTGGAGGCCCCGGCCGGACTCGGCGAGCAGGGACAGCGGCGGGGCGGAGGGCAGGACGGGGCTCTCGTCCGTGACGGAGACCCGGAGGAAGTCCCCCTCGGAGATGATCTCGACCAGCGGCGCGGGGGTTTCGGTGTGCCGCCAGGCGTTGACGAGGAGCTCGCAGAGCGCGAGCTGCGCGTCGAAGATCGGGGAGGCGGGCCAGCCGACGCGGGTCATGGTGTTGCGGAGCGTCTGCCGCGCGACCGCGATGGTGGGGGTGTTGATCTGACGCATGGGAGTTCTCCCTGGATGCGAAGAAATGACTTGACAACAGCCAGAACTGACGATCCATCGGATCGATGTAACACTGACATTACCCCAGTGGGATCACATGTGATCCCACATCTGGATAGATTCATCCTCAAGTGGACCCCACGCGCAGCAGCGCGGCAGACTTGGGACACACCGGCAAGGAAGGGACCAATGCCGCCACGAGTCAACCCGACGGTCCGTCAACGTCGCATCGGTAGCGAACTCCGGAAGATGCGCGAGGCCGCCGGGCTGTCGACCTCCACCCTGAGCAGAGCCCTCGGCATCGACCGGACTCAGGTCAGCCAGATAGAGGCGGCAAAGGTCGGTGTGAGCCCCGAGCGGCTCCGCTCCTTCGCTGCCGCTTGCAAGTGCATGAACGAACCCTTGATCGATGCCTTGGAAGCCATGGTCCTGGATCGATCCCGGGGCTGGTGGGAGGAGTATCGCGGCACCGTCCCAGACGGAATCCTCGAAAACGCGGAGCTGGAGAAGACCTCTCGCGAGTTCATGCTGTGGGTCCTCACACACATGCCTGGTGTCTGCCAGACCCTCAACTACGCCTCTTCCGTGTTCGGACGCGTAATCCCTCCGCTTCCCCGCCACGAACTGGAGCTCCGTACCGCGTTCAGGATGCAGCGCAAGGCCGACCTACGCCGCCATCCGAAGCCGGTTACCTTCTTCATCTACGAATCGGTGCTGTGGACACGGTTCGGCGGTACCCAGATCCTCAAGGAGCAACTCACCTCTCTACTCGAAGACTCCGAGTTGCCCTGGATGACCGTCCGAGTCGTGCCCTTCGACATCGACACCTTCCCGGGAGCGGTCGAAAGCCTCACGTACGCGTTCGGTGCTGTCCCTGAGCTCGACACCATCGAACGGGAGTCTTCCCAGAGCACCGAATACCTCGATGCTGTCAGCGAGCTAACCAGCTACCGGTACATCTTCGACCGCATCGAATCAGTTGCTCTGGGCGAAATCAGCTCTCGTGATCTGATCCACAAGATCGCACGAACCCTATGAAAGGCCCAAGATGACCGACTCCGACTGGCAGAAGTCCTCCTTCAGCGGCAACGCCGAGAACTGCGTGGAGGTCCGTACAGCCAACGGGGCAGTCGAACTCCGCGAGTCCGACGAGGGCCACCTCATCCTCCGCACCACGCCTACCGCCTTCGCCGCCCTCATCCAGGCCACCCGGGTCGGCGAATTCGACCACCACGCCTGACGCTCCACGCCGCCCGCCCCCTCGCCCGCCCCGGGAGAGGGGGCGTAGCTCGTTCAGGTGACGGCACGCCGAGGCCCCTCCCCCCTCTTCCTCCGAGCACGTACAACTGTCCTGCACCTCGCCCGCATCGCGAAGGAATGACAGCCATGGCCCAGCTGGAGTCCGGCCTCTACACCATCCAGAGCGGCGACGCCCGGATCGGCCGCGCCCGTCACGAAGCCCTGGACCTCTCCCCCAAAGCCGTCTTCGCCAACACCGACGACCAGGACGCCGTCTGGCTCGTCGAGGCCTATCCCAACAACCACTACCGGCTCTACGCCAAGGGCGCCCCGACCGCCGTGGAGGACCTCCAGCCCGCCGGCCCGCTGGTCTCCCTCCTCCTCGACCAGGGCGACGCCCCGGAGTGGGAACTGATCCCCGTCGACGGCGTCCCGGACACCTACCGGATCAAGTCCCCACAGGGCTCCTCGTGGACCGTCCTCGAACCCGGCCGGCAGAGCAGGATCGAGGTCATCCCCGTCCTCGAAGGCTCCACCGCCTTCACCTTCGCCCGCATCAGCCGCTGACCCCCGAGCGGCGTGACGCCCCCTCGCCCTCCCCAGGCGCGGGGCGTACCATCAGCAGCCCAACTCAGGAGGCCGACATGCCCAACTGCGACTGGCAGAAGTCGTCTTTCAGTAGCTCCGGCGAGATGTGCGTGGAGATCCGAACCGCCTCCGGCTCGGTCGAACTCCGCGAGTCCGACGAGGGCCACCTCACCCTCCACACCACCCCCACCACCTTCGCCGCCTTCCTCCGAGCCGCCCAGGCCGGCGAGTTCGACCACCACGCCTGACCCCCTCCAGCACAGGAAGTCGGCCCGCCCGACTTCCTGTGCACCGGCCCCAACACCCCCACCACGCCCGGTACATGCCCGGCGCCGCGCGTACGATCCCTGGTGATCGTCAACGGGGGCACGAAAGGTGGCGCACAGGTGCGCAAGTGGGGGATTCCGGCAGCGGCCCTGGTTCTGGGCGTGCTGGTCGCAGGGTGCGGGTCGAACGAGGGGAACGGCGGCAAGCCAGCCTCGGCGCCGAAGGCGGAGCAGCTCGGGCCCGACACCGGGACGCGGTACTCGCGGGTCGTCGTCCCCCAACTGGACGGACTGACCTGCTCCGAGGGCAAGGGCGGCTTCAAGTTCGGCAGCGACCTGGACATGCTCGTCGCCGGGGTAGACGACCTCCCCGCCCTCAAGGATGGCGGGGACGAGGTCAAAGGCACGGCGTCGTGCTTCGGGAACCCCCGGATCACGCTGAGCAAGGAGGCGCACAGCGCGACGGCGCCTCACTTCACGGCGAGGACCAGCCTCTTCACCGCGGTCGACGACCCCCAGGGCGCGCTCGACAAGTCCTTCGAGCACACCATGAAGCTGATTCAGGACTACGGCCGCTCGCCCGTCGGCGAGCCGAAGGCGTACTCCTCGAAGACCATGGTGATGAAGTGCCGGCAGAACGTCGCCGACGGCTTCCCGATGACGACCTGCTTCTGGGCGAACTACAGCGCGGTCGGCGAGGTCGACTTCTACCCGCCGAACAACCAGCACGTCCCCCTGGACCAGGCCGCGGAACGAACCCGCTCCTTCGCTACCGCCGCCCTCTCCACCCAGTCCGCCACCGGCTCCCCGTAACGCCTGCGCCCGATCGCTCGCCGCCCAGGTGTCGACAAGCACCACAAGCACGTTGACCGTCGACGCACGAGAAGTCGGCCCGCCCGACTTCCTGCGCTCCGCGCCCCTCGCCGCCGGCCCCGGGCGCGGGGGCGGGCGCAGGGGCGTCACATCACCCCGGGCCGGCTGCGCGCCCGGGTGAGCCAGCGGTACGCGAGGTGGACCGCGAGGCCCACCAGGACCATGACCACCGACGCGACCAGCGCGACCACGTCGAGCGCGTTCCGGACCAGCGAGTCCCAGAAGCCGATGCTCGAAGCGAGGGCGGCGGTGTCGGTGTGCCGGGGGTCGTACACCACCGTCACGGTGTCACGGGCCTTGACGGTGCCGGTGACGTAGGCGAGTCGGGTCTCGACGGACGCCCCCTCGGCCGTCGTGAACCGCACCCGGCACTCGGAGTTGCCCGCCGGGTTGTCCCGCGGCCCGCTCACCTCCACGCACTCGGTGACGACCGCCGGGACGTGGACGCCGCGGCTGCGCAGATCCGACGTCACCCCCATGTCGTGCGGTATCAGGTAGACCAGGCTGAGGACGAACAGCAGGACCCCCAGGCCGATCATCGCCAGCGAACCGTTCCGCACGGTCCGGCCGTGGTCCGGCGCGTTCTCCATCGATCCCCCCGGTGTCAGCCCAGCTGCCCACGCGCGCCCACGCCAGCCCCGTACTTCGCAGGTCACTGATCCAGTTCGGGCGGATGCTGCCCAGTACCTGACCGCCACCGACTGACGCGGCGTCAGCTCAGCTCAGTGCGGCCTCGCCCGAGTGGACGGCGCGGATGGCGCGTTCGACAGTCTCTTGGTTCTCACCGACCGGGGCGACGTAGCCGATGACGTCGCGCGCGGCGTCTTCCCCGAGCACTCGGGTGATGACCCAGGTGGCGAGGTACTGGGATGCCAAGCAGCCGCCCGCCGTGGCGATGTTCCCCTCGGCGTGAAACGGTGCGTCCAGCACGGTGACGTCGCAGGCTTCGACGAAAGGGCGGCTCTTGATGTCCGTGCAAGCGGGCATGTCCTTCAGGAGCCCGAGCCGGGCGAGCACCAGCGCGCCCGAGCACTGCGAGCCGATCAGCTGTCGCGACGGGTCGAGCCGCAGCCTGGAGATCAGCTGGTCGTCTGCGACCACGTCTTGTGTTTTCACTCCGCTGCCGATCAGCACGACGTCGGCCTCGGTCACGAACTCCATCGGGCGCTGCCCGGTCACCTTGACGCCGTTCATGGACGTGACCACCGGCGTCGGCGTTGTGATGAAGGCCTCCAGCCCGTCCTTGCGGCACCGGTTGATCAACGCGGAGGCGATGAAGCTGTCGAGTTCGTTGAAACCGTCGAAGGTGACCACGGCTACCTGCATCACAACTCCTTCAGGACGAGGTGTCCCAGTCTCTCCTGGCGCGCCGTTCCGCGTCGAGATCCTTTCAGCGGCGGGTGGATCGTGCCGGCCTTCGTCACTCATCGACTGGCTCCATGTTCTCGCACGTCGCTGGTTCAGGTCTGTGGCCGGCGGGTTTGTCCGATGTCGACGTCGAGGAGGTCGGGGAGGCGGAGTTGGACGCCGCGGTGATCCGGATGGTCGGCGGGTCGGTGATGTGACCGATGCGGAGGGCGAGTGTCCTCCAGGGCGCGGTAGACCTCCCGCTCGTGCGAGTTCGAGGAAGCGGCCCTACACCCGGACCCTCCGGCGCACCAGTTCCTTGATCTCCTCCGGGAGCGCCTCCGCCGCCAACAGGCCCGGCAGCAGCTCCGGTTCGGTCGTCACCGCGCGGAACGACCGGGCCACCGTGACGTCGTGGTCCGGGCGGTGCACCACCTCCACCGCGTCCCCCGCGCGCAGCTCGCCCGGTTCGACCACCCGCAGGTAGGCGCCGGGCAGGGCCGCCTCGGTGAAGCGCCGGATCCAGCCCTTCCTCGCCAGCCAGCCCTGGAAGGTCCCGCAGGGGATGCGCGAGCAGGACACCTCCAGGACGACGTCCGGGCCGATCCGCCAGCGCTCCCCGATCAGAGCGCCGCTCACGTCCAGGCCGGTGGTGGTCAGGTTCTCGCCGAAGGAGCCGTTGGCCAGGTCCCGGCCCAGTTCCGTCTGCCAGCCGTCCAGGTCCTCCCGGGCGTAGGCGTACACCGCCTGGTCGTCGCCGCCGTGGTTCTTCACGTCGTAGACCCGGTCCCCGGCCAGGGCGACGGCGCCCGTCCCCTTGGGGCCCGGCGCGGCCACCGCGACCGGGCCGTCCACGGGGCGCTTGTCGATGCCGGTGAGTCCGAGCTCTTCCTTCCACGGGTTAGGCCGGGGCCTGCCGACGTTGACCGAGAGCAGTCGCGCACGTACGTCCATACGTCGACCGTACGCCGAACGGGCCGCCCGAGGGGCCGCTCCGGCCTCTTCCCTCCGACACAGGAGGCCCACCCGACCTCCCGCACAGCGAGGCCCTCGCGCCCGAACCGGCGCGAGGGGCCGCACCCCCTCCGTTCCCGCGCCCCGCCCCCACGACGGGTCGGACCGGAAGGGCCGGACGGTGTGGCTACGGGGTGACGATCGGGAACTTCGGGTTGGGGAGGGTCAGGGTGCCGAAGACGGCGTCGGCCGACTCCTTGGCCCGCTCGCCCGCCAGCGTGATCGTCCCGTCCTGCACCGCCTCGTCGAAGTTGCGCTGGAAGCCCGGGACCATGGCCAGCTCGTTGAGCGTCTGACGGGTGAGCGTGATGGTGGCGTCCGGCACGTCGACGAGGCGGTCGCCGCCGGGCACGAAGACCAGCACCCCGTTGCGCAGGGTGGTGGTGCACTTCTCGCCGGTGTCGGTGAGCACCCAGTCGAGCACGATCGGGATCCGGTGCTGCTCGGCGGCCGTCGGCCCGTCCACGCTCCGCGCGAGGGCCGAGAAGTACTGGTAGAGGGTCGTGCTGCGGATCAGGTCGGCGGAGCTCTGGCTGGTGATCAGCGGCTGCGGGCCGTTGACGACCTCCTGGGCGCCGGTGAGGTAGGCGTTGCGCCAGGTGCCGTTCTCGGCGCCGTAGCCGAGCTGGGTGAAGACCTTGGCCTGGAGCTGCTTGGCCTCGGTCAGCGACGCCTCGGTGATCGGGCTGCCCTCGGCGGCGGCCCCGAAGACGACGTGGTCGAGGAGTTGGGCCGCCCAGCGGAAGCCGTCGGGGGTGTCGGTCTCGTACGCGGTCCTGGCCGCGCCGATCACGGCCTCGGCGCCGCCCATCGCGGCCACGTAGCCCGCGCCCGCCTGGACGGGCGGCAGCTCCCACAGGTGGGCCGGGTTGGCGTCGTACCAGCCCATGTACCGCTGGTAGACGGCCTTGAGGTTGTGGCTCATCGAGCCGTAGTAACCCTGGTTGTACCAGTGGTCGTTGAGGCCGCTCGGGAGGGTCTTCAGCTCCTCGGCGATCTCGATGCCGGTGCGGCCGGCGTTGATCAGCCGCAGCGACTGGTCGTTGAGGTAGCCGTACATGTCGCGCTGCTTGTTGAGGAATTCGAGGATGCGCGCGTTGCTGACCTTCTCGCCCGAGTCCGCCTCGGCCCACATCGGCCAGTGGTGGGAGGCGAACAGGACGTCGGTCTCCTTGCCGAAGGTCTGGATCGCCTCGGTGAGGTACTTCGACCACGCGTGCGCGTCCCGGACCTGCGCGCCGCGCAGGCTGAGGATGTTGTGCATGGTGTGGGTGGCGTTCTCGGCGATGCACAGCGTCCGGGCGTTCGGGAGGTAGATGTTCATCTCCGCCGGGGCCTCGGTGCCCGGGGTGAGCTGGAACAGCATCTGGACGCCGGCCAGCTTGTACTGGTACAGCCCCGGGCGCCACGGGATGACGTACGCGCCCTGCCAGTCCTTCTCGGGGACGGCCGGGTGCTCCGGTCCGCCGATGTAGACGGTCGGCGGGACGAGGGTCACCTCGCCGGTGGAGATGGTCAGTCCGAGGCCCGCGCCGACCTGCCCCGTCGGGCCCTTGTCCAGCTGCGCCGCGTACATGTACTGGGCGCGCCGGGCCATCGCGGGGCCCGCGTAGATGTTCTCGCTGACGGCGTGCTCCAGGAAGCCCTCCGGCGCGACGACGGGGACACCCGGCTCCAGCGGGTCGCCGAGCTCGTGGAACAGGCCGCGGGAACCGCCGAAGTGGTCGACGTGGCAGTGGGTGTAGACGACGCCCTTGACCGGCCGCTGCTCCTTGGTGAGCTCGGTCCTGTCGCGGAACAGCCGGAGCGCGGCCTGCGCGGTCTCGTAGCAGGCCAGCGGGTCGATGACGACGAGGCCCTCGTCGGACTCGATGATCGTCATGTTGGACAGGTCGTAGCCGCGCACCTGGTAGACCCGGTACTCCGGACAGCTGGTGACGTGGAACAGCCCGGCGATGGCGGTCAGTTCGCCCTGCCGGTGGAGGCTGCCGTTGACGGTCGGCATCTCGGAGCGCAGGTCGGGCTCCAGGAACTCGTACGCGGTGAAGTCCCAGACCACCTGCTCCGGGTTCTTGCGGGACATGACGACCGGGACGTCCGGCGGGGAGATCATGAACCGGCTGGCGTCCGCGAAGTCCCGGCCGTCCTTCTCGTCGGCGATCCGGGACTCCTCGGCGGCCTTCCGGTTCGCCGCGGCGACGGCGGGCGTGGGCTCGATGGGCTCGGCGTAGTCGAGGTTTTCGGGCATGGCGAAGCCACCTCTCTCATCGGGCTGGCAGGAACCGCGATGCGGCAGGCCGTCACGCTATGCGTCCGATCAACTACCCACAAGGGTCGCTTTCAAGCCACCGTCCGCTCTCCGACCACCCCCGCCGGACGCACCGTGGCCCCTCGCGCCCACCGGCGCGAGGGGCCACGTCAACGGCCGACAACCGTCCGCGAGTTGCTCAGTCCTCGTCGGCCACGCCGGCGGGCTGCCCGGGCGGGCTCGGGTAGGTCGCGTCCTTGCCGACCGGCTTGGCACCGGACGGGCAGACCTTGGGCGCCTTGGCCTTCAGGCCCAGCAGCCGGAAGTAGTTCTGGCCGAGCGCGATGTCCCGGAAGGCCTCGTCCCCGAGCGCGCGGTTGATCCGGCTGGTGACTTCCAACTCCTGCTCGTACACCGCGTAGTCCTTGTTCCGCGCCGCCACGAAGTCCGTCCCCGTGATCGCCCGGGTCGGGTGGCGGTCGAGGAAGGACGCGTACTTCTGCCGTACGCCGGGCAGGCTGAAGTACTGGTCCTCCAGCACCCGCCAGCTCAGGTCCACGGTCAGGTTGGGGTGCTGGTCGAGCAGCCGCTCCAGGATACGGATGTGCTCGTCCGGGTCCATGTGGGAGAGCTCCTTCGAGAGGCCCATGTGCGCCCAGACGATCTTGTTGTCGGGGTACTGCGCGAGGATCTCCTCCATCAGGTGCAGGTACTTCGTCGGCTCGACGTCGTTGCCGAGGTCGGAGTGGAAGGTGACGGGGAGCCCCCGCTCGCGGAACACCTTCATGAACGGCGCCCAGTTCGGGATGTCCTCGCTGGTGGCCGGCTCGGCGAGGTTCGGGAACAGCGCCTGCTTGACGACGTTGACCTCGCCGGCCCAGCGGAACATCCCCGGGTACTCGCGGTCCAGCAGCTCGATCCCGGGCGGGACGGTCTCGGGGTGGTGCAGGTCCATGAACGTCATGGAGAGCGTGAGGTCCGGGTCGGTCGGCCGGAACTCGCGCAGGCTCTCGGCGTTGGCGAAATCGTTGCGCATCCTCGGCCGTACGGGCGTGCCGGGACAGTCGAGGTAGTACACGCAGTCGGAGTCGGCGGGCAGCACCTGCCCGATGCCGAACATGTTCGCGTAGCGGACCCCGCTCTTGCGCAGGTAGTCGGTCATCTCCTCGAAGGGGATCGCCGGTCCGCCGAAGGGCCGGAAGTGCAGGTGGCTGTCGACCACCGAGGTGTACGGCTCGACGGACCGCTCGAAGCAGGCCCGGGCCGCGAAGGCCTCTCCGGCCCCGGCCGGGGAGAGGACGACCGCCGTCGCGGTCGCGCCGACGACGGCGGCGGTGAACCGTCGACTGGTCCAGTGGCTCTTTCTCAAGGGGTTGCCTCCGGTGGCGAGCGGCCGGCGCCCGACGCGCCGGCACAGGGGCTGGTGGTGCCACACAGAAGCGTCAGTGCTCGAACCATCGGCCGGTGCCGCCGCACACGGTGTCGACCCGACCGCCGCTCGAACGGGCGCACCGGTACGGCCATCGGGGTCGACCCCGCCCGGGCCGCCGCCCGGGCCCTCACCCCTGCCCTCGCCCAGGGCCTCGACCGAGCCGGCGGCCGGGGCGGTGTCTCGAGTGGCGAACCACGGTGCACGAGGAGATGGTGACCGGCAGGGACCCCTCACCAGAAAGGGCGATCATGCCCGAAGTCACCACCCCGTACGCGACCGGCACCCCGTGTTGGGTCGACCTGATGGCCAAGGACCAGCAGGCCGCACTGGACTTCTACCGCGACCTCCTCGGCTGGCAGGGGCAGGCCGGCCCGGCCGAGTTCGGCGGCTACGCCGTCTGCACGCTCGACGGCAAGGCCGCGGCCGGCATCGGCCCGGCGTCGGCCCCCGAGGGGATGCCGGAGCCGCCCACCGTCTGGACCAGCTACCTGGCCAGCACCGACGCCCAGGCCACCCAGGACGCGATCGTCGCCGCCGGCGGCACCCTGCTCGTCCCGGTCATGGACGTCGGCGACCTGGGCCGGATGCTGATCGCCGCCGACCCGCAGGGCGCGGTGTTCGGCGTCTGGCAGCCGGGCGAGTTCTTCGGCGCCCAGGTCGTCAACGAGCCCGGCGCGCTGACCTGGAACGAACTGCACACCAGCGACATCCCGGCCGCCACCGGCTTCTACGGCGAGGCTTTCGGCATCGAGATCGAGCCGATGCCGGGCGTGGACTCGTACTGGGTGCTACAGGTCGGCGGCAAGGCGGTGGGCGGCGCCACCCTGCTCGCCAACGACCCGCCCGGCACCCCGGCCCACTGGCTGACCTACTTCGCGGTCGACGACGTCGACTCCACCGTGGACGCCCTGGTCAAGCGCAACGGCACCGTCCTCGCCCCGCCCTTCGACATGATGGCCGGCCGGATGACCGTCGTCGCCGACCCGCAGGGCGCCCCCTTCGCCATGATCAAGCCCACGCCGGCCTGACGCCGCCCGCCTCCGCCCCGCCCGCCCGGATCCCCGTCCGGGCGGGCGGTTCCGTGCTCCGCCCCTCCGTCGGCCGTCAGCCGTCCAGCTCCGCCAGGAAGTCCAGCGAGGCCGCCCAGGCCCGCTCGGCCGCGTCCTCGTCGTAGTCCGGCAGCGACGGGTCGGTGAACAGGTGCCCGGCGCCCCGGTAGCGGTGCACCTCCACCTCCGCCCCGGCCCGGCGCATCCGCAGGTACCAGGCGTTCAGCCAGTCCTCCGGCTCGAACGGGTCCGGCTCCGCGATGTGCAGCTGCACCGGGATCTCGGTGACCGCGTCCTCCCGCAGGTCCGAGGTGCCGTGCAGGAGCAGCAGCCCGCGCGCCTTCTCGTCGGCCAGCGCCAGGTTCTGCGCCACCGCGCCGCCGAGCGAGAAGCCGGCGTACACCAGCCCGCCCTCGGACACCGGCGCGGCCGCCGTCACCGCCCGCCGCAGCAGCTCGTCGCGGCCGCCGAGCTCCTCCTGGAACTCCTGCGCCTCCTCGACGGACTCGAAGGTCCGCCCGTCGAACAGGTCCGGCGTGTGCACGGTGTGCCCGGCGGCGCGCAGCCGCTCGGCGGCGGCGTGCACGGCGGGGCGCAGCCCGTAGGCGGAGTGGAAGAGGACGATCTGGGCCACGGTTCGGGTCCTTCACCAGGGAGGTCAGCTACCCACCCATGATCCCGCATCCCCCGCCGAACCCCGCGCCCCCGCCTCCGGCCCCACGTCCGCCCCCACCTCCGGCCCCAGCCCCACGCCCGGCTACGACACCACGTCCTTGCGCGCGAACCCCCGGAACGCCAGCGCCAGCAGCACCACCGCGTACGAGAGCGACAGCGAGACGCCCTGCACCATGCCGCCCCACTCCAGCTGCGGCTGCAGGGCGTCCGCCCAGGAGTACTGCCAGTGCGCCGGCAGCCACTCCCGCAGGTCGCCGAGCGCGGTGACGGCGTCCAGCACCCCGGTGATGATCGAGGCGAACACCGCGCCGCCGACGGCGCCCAGCGGCGCGTCCGTCGCCGTGGAGAGCCAGAACGCCAGCGCCGCGATCACGATCTCGCTGAGGAACACGAAGGCCACCGCGATGGCGATCCGGGGCAGCGCCTGCCCGGCCGGCAGGCTGACCCCGGCGGGCAGCTTGAGGTCCCCCCAGCCGTACGCCGCGGTGCCGACGACCAGCCCGATCGCGGGCAGCATCACCACCGCCACCGCCGAGAACCCCAGCCCGACGGCGAACTTGCGGGCCAGCAGCCGGGCCCGGGGCACCGGCGCGGCCAGCAGGTAGCGCAGCGAGGACCAGCTGGCCTCGGAGGCGACGGTGTCCCCGCAGAACAGCGCGACCGGGATGACCAGCATGAAGCCGGTGCCGACGAACAGCATGGTGACGGCGAAGTTGGCCCCCGAGGCGGTGGCCAGCTCGATGAAGGTGGTCCGGTCCGGCCGGCCCGGGGTGCCGCCGAGCTGGAACGCGGCCAGGATGACGAACGGCATGGCGGCCAGCACCCCGCCGATCACCATCGTGCGGCGCCGGCGCAGCTGCCGCACCGCCTCCACCCGCAGCGGCAGCGTCCGGCCCGCCCGGTACCCCTCGGCGTGGTCCATCGACCCGACGCGACCCTCCGGCTCCGTGTGGTCCTTCGTCACGGCACTCACGCTCCACCTCCGATCAACGACAGGAACGCGTCCTCCAGCCGCCGCTGCGGCCCGGCGCTCTCCACCGGCACCTCCAGCCGCACCAGTTCGGCCAGCAGCTCGCTGGCCGCCAGTCCGTCCAGCCGCACCAGCAGTCCGCCCTCGACGGCCTCCGCCGAGCCGACCCCGGCCAGCGCGGCCACCTTGTCGGCCACCGAGGCCGGGTCGTACGGCTCGGCGATGCCGATCATCAGCAGCTCGCCGGCGCCCACGATGTCCGCGACCGGGCCGGCCGTGACCAGCCGCCCGCGGTCCATCACCACCAGGTCCGTGCAGCTCTGCTCGACCTCGGACAGCAGGTGGCTCGACACGATCACGGTCCGCCCGCCGGCCGCGTACCGGATCATCACCTCGCGCATCTCCCGGATCTGCGGCGGGTCCAGCCCGTTGGTCGGCTCGTCCAGGATCAGCAGGTCCGGCATCCCGAGCATCGCCTGCGCGATCGCCAGCCGCTGCCGCATGCCCTGCGAGTACGTCCGCACCGCGCGGTCCAGCGCCTCGCCGAGCCCGGCGATGGCCAGCGCCTCGTCGAAGCGCGCGTCGGCCTCCGGCCGTCCGGTCGCCTGCCAGTACAGCCGCAGGTTGGCCCGCCCGGTGAGGTGCGGCAGGAAGCCCGCGCCCTCCACGAACGCCCCGACCCGCGACAGCACCGGCGCGCCGGGCCGCACCAGGTGCCCGAAGATCCTGATCTCCCCGGCGTCCGGCCGGATCAGTCCCATCAGCATCCGCAGCGTGGTGGTCTTGCCCGCGCCGTTCGGCCCGAGCAGCCCGAGCACCTGCCTCTGCTCCACCCGGAAGCCCAGCTCCCGTACGGCGTAGCGGTCCTGGGCGCCCTTGTAGCGCTTGCTCAGCCCGCTGATCAGCAGCGGCACGGCGGCCAGCTCCGGGTCGAAGCCGGGCCCGGCGGCGGCCCGCCGGCGCCGCAGCCGCGGTGCCAGCAGCAGGGCCGCGGCCGCCAGGACGGCGATCACCGGCAGCAGCCAGGTCCGCGCGGGCAGCGGCGCCGCCTCGGTGACCAGCTCCTCGACGGTGGGCACGGTGAGCGCCCCGGCCGGCGCCACCCGGTAGGTGGCCGGCTCGACCGGCGAGGCGTACGCGAGGTCGGTGCTCGCCAGCACCAGCCGCACCCGGTGCCCGGCCGGGAAGGTGTGGTCCACGGTCGGCAGCGCCACCGTGACGGTCTGCCCGGCGTCCGCGCCGGTGACCCGCAGCGGGGCGGCCAGCTGCTGCGGCAGCACCGCCTTGCCGTCCGGTCCGACGTCGTACAGCTTCGCGAACAGCACCGCGTCCGGCCGGTCGGCCGTCACCCGCACCGGGACGGTCGGCTGCCCGGTCAGGTGCAGCGGCGAGTCCAGCGGCGCCGAGTCGAAGGCGGCGTTCTGGCCGGGGAAGTCCAGGGAGAGCCCGGCGCCCAGCGAGGCGGCCTGGCTGAGCGCGCCGACGCCGGGCAGCGTCGAGATGCCGGGCGGCGCGCCGCCGGGCGGGTTGGCGAGGGTCTGCTCGCCGCCGGCCAGCTCGACGGTCCGCGAGCCGGTCCCGCCCAGGCCCGGGTACCGGTCGGCGGTGGCCCCGCGCAGCACGGCCTGGAAGCCGGTCGAGTCGACCCCGCCGGTGCGGGTGACCCGGAAGTCGGCGCCGGTGTCGTTGCCGCGGCCCTTCAGATAGTGGTCGAACCAGGCGGTGACCCGGTCGTCGACCCGGGCACTGGTGTCCGTCCCGCCGTCGTGGCCGCCGGCGAACCAGTCGACCGCCACCGGGGCGCCGTTGGCGGCCACCGCCTTGGCGATCCGGTCGCCCTGGTCCAGCGGGAACAGCGAGTCCTGCTGCCCCTGCACCACCAGCGTCGGCGCCTTGAGCTGCGCCGCCACCGAGGACGGGCTGGAGCGGTCCAGCAGCGCGACGGCCTCCGGGTCAGCGTGCCCGGCGGTGGCGACCCGGTCGTACATCTGGCAGAGCGACTCCAGGAACCGCCCGCAGCCGACCGGCCCGTCCGCCTTCGGCCCCGGGCCGCCGCTCTCCCGCGGCGCCTCCCCGGAGGGCCCGAGGTCCCCGGCCGAGCCGGTGGTGAAGAAGATCCCGGCCCACAGCTTCTTGAACACGCCGTCCGCCGCGCCCGAGCCCTGCACGCCCTGCGGGAACAGCGCGTCGGCCAGGTTCCACCAGGTGATCTGGGTGGCCACGGCGTCGATCCGGTGGTCGTACGCGGAGGCCAGCAGCGAGACCGCCCCGCCGTACGAGGCGCCGGTGATGCCGACCTTCGGGTCGCCGGGCCCGTCCAGCTGCACCTCGGGCCGCTGGGCCAGCCAGTCCACCAGGTGCTTGACGTCCTCGACCTCGCGGTCGGGCGCGTTCAGGCCGATCTTCCCGCCCGAGTGCCCGAAGCCGCGCGCCGACCAGGTCAGCACCGCGTACCCCTGCCGGGCCAGCTGCTCGGCGCGCTGCCGCTCGCCCTCCTTGGAGCCGCCGAAGCCGTGGGCGAGCAGCACCGCCGGGCGCGGACCGCCGCCGGTGGTGAAGAAGGAGGTGTCCAGCTGGACCTGCTGGGCGCTGCCGGGTGTCTCCGGCATGCTGAGGAAACGGTCCTCCTGACGGACCGCCTGCTCACCGCCGGACGCCACCGTCGCGGTGCCGGCCGCGCCACGGCCGCCAGGGCCACCGCCCCGGCCAGCAGCCTGTGTCTGACCGTTGTTCCCCGGGCGCGCCAGCGACGCCATGCCCCACCGAACTCCATGGCCGCTGATCGTATCCGCCGTCCGGGTAGGCGTCCGATAAAGGCACCCCCTGGAAGCACCGCCCGGGGTGTCACCCGAGCCCCGCGCCGTTACGTCCGCTTCGCCCCACTGTGCCCGGGTATCGTACGGCGCATGCTCCGGCCGCTGCTCTCGCTGCTCGCCACCGTCGCCGCCACCCTGGCGATCGGCTGGATCGTCGACCAGGCCCTCCAGCGGATCGCCGCCCGCCAACCGTCGGCACCGGTCTGGCCGCTCCTGCGCCGCTGCCGGATCCCGCTCCAGCTCGCCGTCGTGTCGGCCCTGCTGCTCGCCGCCAAGCCGCTCCAACGGATCTTCCACCTGAAGCACGACGACGGCGCCCAGCACCTGCTCCTGCTGCTCCTGCTCGCCTCGCTGGGCTGGCTCACCGTCCGCGTGGTGGCCGCCGTCCTGGAGGCCCTGCTCAGCCGGTACGAGAGCCGCGTCGACGACCCGGCCCGGGTCCAGCGGGTGCGCACCCAGATCAGCATGCTGCGCCGGGCGGCCGACGCGCTGATCGTCGTGGTCACGGTGGCCGTGATGCTGCTGACCTTCTCCGCCATGCGCACCATCGGCGCCAGCCTGCTCGCCTCGGCGGGCATCATCGGCATCGTGGCCGGCATCGCCGCCCAGAGCACCCTGGGCAACTTCTTCGCCGGCCTCCAGATCGCCTTCGGCGACACCGTCCGGATCGGCGACACCGTCGTGGTGGACGGGCAACAGGGCACCGTCGAGGAGATCACCCTCAGCTACCTGGTGGTCCGGCTCTGGGACTACCGCCGGCTGATCGTCCCGGTCTCGTACTTCGTCAACAAGCCCTTCGAGAACTGGACCCGCCGCGACCCCGGCCTGCTCGCCGCCGTCCTGCTCCACCTCGACCACACCACCCGGGTGGACGAGCTGCGCACCACCCTGCGCGCCCGCCTCGACCGGCACCCGCTCTGGGACGGCGGCGAGTGGGCCCTCGACGTCACCGACACCACGCCCAGCACCATCGTCGTCCGCGCCACCATGACCGCCCGCACCCCCGACGACGCCGCCCGGCTCCGCTTCGACATCCGCGAGCAGCTCATCGCCCACCTGCGCGACGAGCACCCCCACGCGCTCCCCCGCCTCCGCACCACCGACACCTGACCGGCGCCCGGCCCCGCCGGCGAAGCCCCGAAAAGCGGAGTTCCCCGCGCCCCGGACAGGGGCGCGGGGAACCGCGCGATCAGAGCGGGTCCTACAGCACCCGTGTCATCGTCCGGTGCGGTATCCCGGCGTCGTCGTACACCGGCCCCTCGGCCACGTACCCCAGCCGCTCGTAGAACCCGAGCGCCTGCACCTGCGCGTGCAGCTCGACCTCCACGCCCCCGCGCTCGGCCCCCGCGGCCTCGACGGCCCGGACGAGCTCCGCGCCCAGCCCCGTCCCCCGGGCCGCCGCGACGACCGCGAGCCGCCCGAGCAGCACGCGCCCCTCGACGCCCCCGGTGAGCCCGCGCGCCTGCTCGCCGAAGATCAGCCGCGCCGTCCCCAGCGCGGCCCCGTCGGCCCCGACGGCCAGCAGGTGCACCGAGGTCGCGTCGTACTCGTCGTACTCCAGCTCCTCGGGCACGTTCTGCTCGACGACGAAGACCTCGCGCCGGACGGCCCGCGCCAGCTCCAGGTCCGCCTCCCCGTCGACGACCCGGACGGTGACGGCCGGCACCTCGGCGGCCGTCATCTCAGCTCTCCGCCGCGATGATGTCCAGCGCCTTCTTCAGGTCCTCCGGGTACTCGCTGGAGAACTCGACCCACTGCCCGTCCGCCGGGTGCTCGAAGCCGAGCGACACCGCGTGCAGCCACTGCCGGGTCAGCCCCAGACGCTTGGCCAGCGTGGGGTCGGCGCCGTACGTGAGGTCGCCCACGCAGGGGTGCCGCAGCGCGGACATGTGGACGCGGATCTGGTGGGTGCGCCCGGTCTCCAGCTTGATCGCCAGCAGCGACGCGGCCCGGTACGCCTCGATCAGGTCGTAGTGGGTGATCGACGCCTTGCCGTCGCGGGTGACGGCCCACTTCCAGTCCGAGCTGGGGTGCCGCCCGATCGGCGCGTCCACCGTCCCGCTCATCGGGTCCGGGTGGCCCTGCACCAGCGTGTGGTAGCGCTTCTCGGTGATCCGGTCGTGGAACTGCCGCTTGAGGTCGGTGTACGCGCGCTCGGACTTGGCGACGACCATCAGCCCGGAGGTTCCGACGTCCAGCCGGTGCACGATGCCCTGGCGCTCTGCGGCGCCCGAGGTGGAGATCCGGTACCCGGCCGCGGCCAGTCCGCCGATCACGGTGGGGCCGGTCCAGCCCGGGCTGGGGTGCGCGGCGACGCCGACCGGCTTGTCGATCAGGACGATGTCCTCGTCGTCGTGCACGATGCGCATGCCCTCGACGGGCTCGGCGACGATCCGCACCGGCGCGGCCGGGGCGGGGATCTCGACCTCCAGCCAGGAGCCGGCGGTCACCCGGTCCGACTTGCCGGCCACGGCGCCGTCGATCATCACCTTGCCGTCGGCGGCCAGCTCGGCGGCCTTGGTCCGGGAGAAGCCGAACATCCGGGCCAGGGCGGCGTCGAGGCGCTCGCCCTCCAGGCCGTCGGGAACGGGGAGGCTGCGGATCTGCGCTGCGGTACTCACCCGTACGAGTATGCCGGAACCGCGGCCCTCCCCCGCCCGCCGGCGGTCCGGCGCTACTTCCCGCCCTGCTCCGGCTTCCCGGCCTTCCCGGGCTTCTCGACCTCCTGGTGGACGGTCCCGTCCGGGTTGCTGCCCCGGAAGGAGAGCAGGACCACCAGGATTCCGCCGCAGACGATCGCCGAGTCCGCGAGGTTGAAGACCGCGAAGTACTGGACGGAGACGAAGTCCACCACGTGGCCGCGGAAGACCCCGGGCGCGCGGAACAGCCGGTCGGTGAGGTTGCCGAGCGCCCCGCCGAGCAGCAGCCCGAGCGCGATCGCCCAGGGCAGGCTGTACAGCTTCCGGGCGATCCGCCAGATCACCACGATGACGGAGGAGGCGATCACCGTGAAGACGACGGTCAGCGCCTGCCCCATCCCGAAGGCCGCGCCCGAGTTCCGGATCACCTGGAGGGTGAGCACGTCCCCGATCACCTTGATCGCCGCGTGGTTCTCCAGCCGGGCGACCACCAGCAGCTTGCTGCCGAGGTCGATCAGGAGGGCGAGCACCGCGACGACCAGCAGCACGCCGATCCGCCGCGGACCCTTGGGCTTCCCGTCCGTCGTGGTGTCCGCGGACGCCCCGGTCGGCTCGGCCACGGGCACCTCCACGGCATCGGCGGGGGTCGGGACGGCGTCGTCCCGGGTCTGGGGGGAACCTTGCGTGCTGATGATCCGCTCCGCTGCCGGTGGAGCTCCCCCGGTCCGCAGGAGGGGGAGGGTGGTGGGCCGGTGATGGCCTGCCCGCGTTCACGAACGCGTCAGGCGGCATCCTTCAGGCGACGTTACGGGGTCGAGCGTACGGCAAGCCCGACCCCTCGCGTCCCTCCGGCCGCCCTGGTCAGCGGCGCTCCTGCTTGGCCTTGCACTGCACACAGAGCGTCGCCCGGGGGAAGGCCTGCATCCGGGCCTTGCCGATGGCCTGCCCGCAGGACTCGCAGGTGCCGAAGCCGACGCCCTCCAGCCGCTCCAGCGCGCGCTCGGTCTGCGCCAGGCTGTCGCGCGCGTTGTTGGCCAGCGCCAGTTCGCTCTCCCGCGAGATGTTCTTCGTACCGGCGTCCACCTGGTCGTCGCCGGCCCCGTCGTTGGAGTCGCGCATCAGGCCGGAGATGGCCGCCTCGGCGGCGTCGATCTCGCTGCGGAGCCGGTCCAGCTCGCTGATCAGCTCGTCGTGCAGCTCGTGGACCTCCTCGGTGGTCCACGGGTCCTCGCCCGGCCGGACCGGCAGCGTGGCCGGGTCCACGGACTCGGCGCCGCGCGGCGCGGTGACGGTGTCGGTGCCGTTCTTCGGTGCGGTAGTGGTCACGGTCCCCTCCCCTGGGTCGACCGCCACGGCCTTGCGTGCCCGCTTGGTGGCGGTACCCGCGCCGGTTCCCTTCTCAGCCATGGCTTTCGACCCCATCTACGAACGAATCGAGCCGCCGGTTCCCGGCGGCTTCCAGTGCCGGAACGATAATCCCGATCAAAACCGGTCACAACATGACATACCGACGCCTCATAACGTTCCCACCCAGGCAGCCGCCCCAACCGTCACGCCCCGTGCGCTCATGGATTTGTGCCCAGATCGACTCCGGCTAACCTCCGCCGCCGCACGCCCCCGGAGTGCTCCCGAAGCGCTCCCGGAGCATGGCCGGAGCACTCCCGGGGCGCCCACCGGCGCGCCCGCGGACCGCCCGCCGGGAAACGCTTTGGACAAACCGACTCGCCCGGCCGATACACTGGGCCTGCAAGGCGCAGATGGGACGAGTACCGACGTACGCAGCCACCAGCGACCCGGGGACGGTGCGAGCCCGGGGGTGTGCACGGCGGGAAGATCACCCCGGAGCCGCCGGAAGAACGGCCGCCGCGATGCCGCAGCGGCCCACTAGACCCGGCAGCAAGCCCAAACAAGAGGGCCGCGAACAGCAGTACCGCGGCCAAGGAGGGTGGTACCGCGGGGCGGCCTGGTCCGTCTCGTCCCTCCGGAGGATCCAGTCCCAGCATCCGCCGGAGGTAGACGCCGCGATGGCCAGCACCTACAACCCCGTCCCCGCGCAGGTGGATCTGCCTGCCCTGGAGCACCAGATCCTGTCGTTCTGGCAGGACAACAAGATCTTCCAGCGCAGCCTGGAGCAGTCTGAGGGCCGCCCCGAGTGGGTGTTCTACGAGGGCCCGCCGACCGCCAACGGCATGCCCGGCGCCCACCACATCGAGGCCCGCGTCTTCAAGGACGTCTTCCCGCGCTTCCGGACCATGAAGGGCTACCACGTCGCCCGCAAGGCCGGCTGGGACTGCCACGGCCTGCCGGTCGAGCTCGCCGTCGAGAAGGAGCTGGGCTTCTCCGGCAAGCAGGACATCGAGGCGTACGGCATCGCCGAGTTCAACGCCAGGTGCCGTGAGTCCGTCACCCGCCACACCGACGCCTTCACCGAGCTGACCACCCGCATGGGGTACTGGGTCGACCTCGACGAGGCCTACCGGACGATGGACCCGTCGTACGTCCAGTCCGTCTGGTGGTCGCTGCGGCAGATCTTCGACAAGGGCCTGCTGGTCCAGGACCACCGCGTCGCCCCCTGGTGCCCGCGCTGCGGCACCGGCCTGTCGGACCACGAGCTGGCCCAGGGCTACGAGACCGTGGTCGACCCCTCGGTCTTCGTCCGCTTCCCGCTGACCAGCGGCCCGCTGGCCGACCGGGCCGCCCTGCTGGTCTGGACCACCACCCCGTGGACCCTGGTCTCCAACACCGCCGCCGCCGTCCACCCGGAGGTCACCTACGTGGTGGCCACCGACGGGAACGAGAGGCTCGTCGTCGCCGAGCCGCTGCTCGCCAAGGCGCTCGGCGAGGGCTGGGAGACCACCGGCGAGTCCTTCACCGGCGCCGAGATGGAGCGCTGGGCCTACCGCCGCCCCTTCGACCTGGTCGAGATCGAGAACGCCCACTACGTCGTCACCGCCGAGTACGTCACCACCGAGGACGGCACCGGCATCGTCCACCAGTCCCCCGCCTTCGGCGCGGACGACCTCGCGACCTGTCGCCGGTACGGCCTGCCGGTGGTCAACCCGGTGCTCGGCGACGGCACCTTCGCCCCCGAGGTCCCGCTGGTCGGCGGCCAGTTCTTCAAGAAGGCCGACGAGGACCTGGTCGCGGACCTCAAGGAGCGCGGCCTGCTCTTCCGCCACCTGCCGTACGAGCACAGCTACCCGCACTGCTGGCGCTGCCACACCGCGCTGCTCTACTACGCGCAGCCGTCCTGGTACATCCGGACCACCGCCGTCAAGGACGCGATGATCCGTGAGAACGAGGCCACCAACTGGTTCCCGGACACGGTCAAGCACGGCCGCTTCGGCGACTGGCTGAACAACAACATCGACTGGGCGCTCAGCCGCAACCGCTACTGGGGCACCCCGCTGCCGATCTGGCGCTGCGAGGAGGGCCACCTCACCTGCGTCGGCTCGCTGGCCGAGCTGTCCGAGCTCACCGGCACCGACCAGAGCGGCCTCGACCCGCACCGCCCGTACATCGACGCGGTGACCTTCGACTGCCGCGACTGCGGCGGCACCGCCACCCGCGTGCCCGAGGTCATCGACGCCTGGTACGACTCGGGCTCGATGCCCTTCGCCCAGTACGGCTACCCGTACCAGAACAAGGAGCTGTTCGAGAAGCGCTACCCGGCGCAGTTCATCTCCGAGGCGATCGACCAGACCCGCGGCTGGTTCTACACGCTGATGGCGATCGGCACCCTGGTGTTCGACAAGAACAGCTACGAGAACGTCGTCTGCCTGGGCCACATCCTGGCCGAGGACGGCCGCAAGATGTCCAAGCACCTGGGCAACATCCTCCAGCCGATCCCGCTGATGGACCAGCACGGCGCCGACGCCGTCCGCTGGTTCATGGCGGCCGGCGGCTCGCCCTGGTCGGCCCGCCGGGTCGGCCACGGCACCATCCAGGAGGTGGTCCGCAAGACCCTCCTCACCTACTGGAACACCGTCGCCTTCCAGGCCCTGTACGCCCGCACCTCGAACTGGGCGCCCTCGGCGAGCGACCCGGCCCCGGCCGACCGCCCGCAGCTGGACCGCTGGGTGCTCTCCGAGCTGAACACCCTGGTCCGCGAGGTCGACGCGGCCTACGAGGCGTACGACACCCAGCGCGCCGGCAAGCTGCTGTCCGGCTTCGTCGACGACCTGTCCAACTGGTACGTCCGCCGCGGCCGCCGCCGCTTCTGGCAGGGCGACGCCGCCGCGCTCGCCACGCTGCACGAGGCGCTGGAGACGGTCACCCGCCTGATGGCCCCGCTCACCCCGTTCATCACCGAGCGGGTCTGGCAGGACCTGGTCGTCCCGGTCGCCCCGGAGGCCCCGGCCTCGGTGCACCTGGCCACCTGGCCGGAGGCCGACGAGTCGCTGATCGACACCGAGCTCTCCCGGCACATGGCGCTGGTCCGCCGCCTGGTCGAGCTGGGCCGGGCCACCCGCGCCGAGTCCGGCGTGAAGACCCGTCAGCCGCTGTCCCGCGCGCTGGTCGCCGCCCAGGGCTGGGAGGAGCTGCCGGCCGACCTGCGCGCACAGATCGCCGAGGAGCTCAACGTCTCCACCCTGGAGTCGCTGGCGGAGGTCGGCGGCTCGCTGGTCGACACCAGCGCCAAGGCCAACTTCCGCGCGTTGGGCAAGCGCTTCGGCAAGGGCGTGCAGGACGTCGCCAAGGCGGTCGCCGCCACCGACGCCGCCCGCCTGGCCGCCGAGCTGCGCGCCACCGGCGAGACCTCGGTCGAGCTGGACGGCGAGACGGTCGCCCTCTCCCCGGACGAGGTGATCATCACCGAGACCCCGCGCGAGGGCTGGGCCGTCGCCAACGAGTCCGGTGCCACCGTCGCCCTCGACCTGGCCATCACCCCGGAGCTCAAGCGGCTCGGCATCGCCCGCGACGCCATCCGCCAGATCCAGGAGGCCCGCAAGAACTCCGGCCTGGACGTCGCCGACCGCATCGTCCTGCGCTGGCGCGCCGCCTCGGAGGAGACCGCCGAGGCGATCGCCGAGCACGGTCCCCTCGTCGCCGAGGAGGTCCTCGCCACCGACTTCGCCGCCGGTGCGGCCGACTGGGAGTCCGAGACCTTCGCCGACGAGTCGCTCGGCCTGGCCTTCCAGCTCCGCAAGGCCTGACCGCCCGACAACGAAGCCGCCGTCACCCCGGGGTGACGGCGGCTTCGCCGTACCCGCCCACGCCCCGCAGCCACCCCGGCTCCCGCACGCCCCCGCCCGGTTCCCCACGCCCCCGGCCGCAGCGCTTCCCCTCCCCGCACGCCCCCCACGCAGAAGAGCGCCCCCTCCCCGACCCGTGGGTCGGAAAGGGGGCGCTCTCGGAAGGCGCTGCTACAACCTCAGTTGTCGCCGTCCTCGTCGATCAGGAAGCCCCGCATCGGCGCCGGAGCCTGCTGCATCGGCTGCGGCGGCTGCGGACGGACGGCCGCCATCGGCTGGGTCATCCCGGCCGGCTGCATCTGCGGAGCACCGCTGTTGCCACCGGTCGACTGGCCGCCGAAGCTCGGCGCCGAGGAGTTGCCACCGAAGGAGCTGTTCCCGCCGAAGGACGGCGAGTTGCCCCCGAAGGACGGCTGGCCGCCACCGAAGCTCGGCGCACCGCTGCTCATCGCGCCGGCACCGGCCGGAGCCATCGACGAGGCCGCCGGCGGCAGCGACGCGGTGGCGGGGATCCGCGGCGGGGCGAGCGAGTCGTCGGCCTGCGACTCCAGCTGACGCAGCTGGGTCTCCAGGTACGACTTCAGACGGGTGCGGTACTCACGCTCGAACGCCCGCAGGTCCTCGACCTTGCGCTCCAGCGTGGCCCGCGCCGACTCCAGCGAGCCCATCGCGACGCGGTGCTTCTCCTGCGCGTCCCGCTCCAGCGCGTCGGCCTTCGCACGGGCGTCGCGCTCCAGGCCCTCGGCCCGGCTGCGCGCCTCGCCGACGATCTTGTTGGCCTCGGAGCGGGCCTCGGAGATCGCCTGGTCGGCGGTCTGCTGAGCGAGCGCCAGCACGCGGGCCGCGCTGTCGCCACCGGGGCCCTGCTGCTGCATCGGGGCGCCCATCGGCTGCATCTGCTGCTGCTGCGGGCCGCCCATGGGGCCGCCCATCGGCTGCATCTGCTGCTGGCCCATGCCCTGGCCCATCGGGTTGCCCATCTGCTGCGGGCCACCGGGACCGCCCATGGGCTGGAGCATCTGACCGCCCATCGGCTGGACCAGCTGCTGCTGGCCGCCCATGGTCTGGTTCATCTGCTGCTGCTGCGGGCCGCCGGCAGCGGGAAGCTGCGGGGCGGATCCGGCGGGCAGGCCGAGGGGCTGGTTGCCCATCTGCTGCTGCGGGCCGCCGGGGCCCATCTGCTGCGGACCACCCGGACCCATCTGCTGCGGACCACCGGGGCCCATCTGCTGCGGGCCGCCCGGACCCTGCTGGCCGGGGACCGGCGGACCGGATATGGCGGCCGGCACCGGAGCGCCGCCCTGTCGGGGCGCGTCCTGCTGCGGCTCCTTGCGCAGGTTGGCCTGGTTCTGCGCGGCGGCACGAGTCGCCGCGGCCAGCTTGGCGCGCAGGTCCTCGTTCTCCCGGAGGAGGCGGGTCAGCTCCGCCTCGACCTCGTCGAGGAAGGCATCGACCTCGTCCTCGTCATAGCCTTCACGCAGGCGGACGGTCGTGAACTGCTTGTTCCGAACGTCCTCGGGGGTCAATGGCATCTCTTCACCTCAACGTGATCGTCGGCACACCGGCATCCTGTCGCATCGCTCACCTACGACTAGGGGTGCACAAGCGAGATCAGGACATACACAATGATCATCAGTACGAAGAAGGACAGGTCGAGCGCCACGCCCCCGAAACGCAACGGCGGAATGAGCCGCCGAAGAAGCTTGAGCGGCGGATCCGTGACAGTGTACGTGGCCTCCAGGACCAGGACCATGGCCTTGCCGGGCCGCCACGAACGCGCGAACTGGAAGACCCAGTCCATGACCAGTCGTACGAGCAGGAACACCAGGAAGACGGTCAGGGCGTAGTAGAGCACCGCCCACACGATGTCCATCGCGTTTCCCTCTCCCCGGTCCCGATCCCTCGGGCCTGCCGCTCGTCACCTGTCGCTAAACCACTGTTGATCAGATCCACACGTAAAGTCGTGGCCGGGTCAGCTCTGGTTGAAGAACCCACCCTCGGCGATCCGAGCCTTGTCCTCCGCCGTGACATCGACGTTAGCAGGCGACAGCAGGAACACCTTCTGTGTCACGCGCTCGATACTGCCGTGCAGACCGAAGACGAGTCCAGCGGCGAAGTCTACGAGGCGCTTCGCGTCGGTGTCGTCCATCTCCGTCAGATTCATGATCACGGGGGTGCCGCCGCGGAACTGTTCCCCGATGGTACGGGCCTCGTTGTAGGTCCGGGGGTGCAGCGTGGTGATGCGGTAGGGCTCTCGTTCGTTCACGACCTTGGGCATGATCACCGGTGCGCTCTTCTCCAGGTTGTGGCGACGTTCGGGTGTGATGGACGACACGGGGGCCATCCTCGGAGTCTCCTGTCGGATCGGCACCGCCGCGGGCACCGGCTGCGGGGCGATCGAGGAGACCGGAGCGGGCGCGGCGGCCACCGGAGCCGGGGCCGGCCGGGGGATGTCCTCGGTCCGCTGGCCCGTCCGGATCGGCTCGGGGTCCGCGTCGTAGTCGTCGTCGGGGTCGTACCCCTGGCCGTCGTACGTCTCGTCCTCCACGAGGCCGAGGTAGACCGCCATCTTGCGCATTGCGCCGGCCATGCTCCTGTCTCCTCCGCTCATAGCCACCTCGCTGACGCTCGGTGGCGGGCTTCGCGATGCGCGCACCTTCTGATGGTCGCTCGCTCCGCTCGCTCCGTCAGGACCGGCTCCGTCCCGGCAACCCGGGCACATGACGGCCCTGCCTGCGGATTCCGCGGCCCCTCCACGACGGCGCGTCAGCCCGACGGCCGGTCAGTTTCGTGGAGTGGGGGCCGCGGAGCTGCGATCCACGGTTCGCTAGCGCTCCGAAGAGCTGCTAGATTCTGTCCTATTTTGTCCTGCTGTCTGATCTACTTACCCGGTGACGTTACCTGAGGGGTGACCTCACTCCGAGTACCGCCGTTCCGACGCGCACATGTGTCGCTCCGGCGGCAATCGCCTGCTCAAGGTCGCCGCTCATCCCTGCGGAGACCATGGTGGCAGCCGGATGGTCCGCCCGTACGGCGGTTGCGATTTCCGTCAGCCGATCGAAGGCGCGGGCCGGATCCCCGGCCAGCGGGCCCGCCAGCGGAGCGACGGTCATCACACCGTCCAGTCGCAGCCCGGGCGTGTCGGCGATCGCGTCGGCCAGTTGCGCGACGTCCTCCGGCGCGACCCCCGCCCGGTGCTCACCCTCCCCGTACGCCTTGTCCAGCGCCACCTGCACCAGGCAACCCAGCTCCGGGCGCTCCGACTTGAGTACCGCCGCGGAGAGCGACTGGACCAGCCGGAGCCGGTCCACCGAGTGCACGTGGTTCGCGTACCGGACGACCGAGCGGACCTTGTTGGTCTGCAGCTGGCCGACGAAGTGCCAGTCAAGAGGAAGGTTTCTGCACTGCTCCGCCTTGGGAGCGGCGTCCTGGTCACGGTTCTCCGCGACGTCCGTCACACCGAGTCCGGCCAGCAGCGCGGTGTCCTCGGCGGGGTAGGTCTTGGTGACGACGACCAGGGTGACCTCGCTCCGGGCGCGCCCGGCGGCCGCGCACGCGTCCGCGATCCGGCGCTCGACCACGTCGAGGTTGGTGCCGAGTTCCTCGTACCGGGCCCGCTGGCCCTCCGTCAGCGCCGCCACGAACGCGGCGCTCCCCGGGAACGGTCCGTAGATGTCGTTCGTCATCAGTGATCAGAGCCCAACCAGACGTAGCTCGCGAGCCGGCCGGTGCGCTGCTCGCGGCGATAGGAGTAGTGATCGGCGGATTCGAGGGTGCAGACCGGTGACCTCACCAGCTCCTTGACCCCCGCCGCGGCCAGCTGGGCCGCGACTCCCTCCGGCACGTCCAGGGCCGGAGTCCCCCAGGACGTCTCGGCGAAGGCCTCCGGCACCACCGCGGCGACCTCGGCGCGCAGTTCGGCCGGCACCTCGTAGCAGCGGCCGCAGACCGCGGGCCCGGTGGCGGCGGTGATCCGCGAGGGCTCCGCGCCCAGTTCGACCATCGCCCGGACGGCCGCGGGCACCACCCCGGCCGCCAGCCCGGGCCGGCCCGCGTGGGCCGCGCCCACCACGCCCGCCACCGGATCGGCCAGCAGCACCGGGGTGCAGTCGGCGGTCAGCACCGCCAGCGCGAGCGGCCGGTCGGAGACCACCGCGTCCACCGTCGGGGCCTGCCCGAGCGGCTGGCGCTCGGTCACCACCGCGACCTCGGCGCCGTGCACCTGGTTCATCCACACCACGTCGGCCGGGTCGAGCCCCAGCCGCCGGGCGGCCAGCGCCCGGTTCTCCCGCACGGCCTCCGGGTCGTCCCCCACCGCGCCGCCGAGGTTGAGCTCCCCGTACGGCGAAGTGCTCACCCCGCCCCACCGTGAGGTGAAGGCGAAGTGAGCACCCGCGCGGATCGCGTGATCGATCACTTAAGGAAATCCGGGACGTCGAGCTCCTCGGCCGGGCTCTCCACGAACGGCTGCCGGGCCGGCTGCACCTGCGGCGGAACCGGGGCGGAGGCGGTCGTGGTGGTCGAGGTCTCGGCGCTCCGGCTCGACGTGGTGGTCGAGGACTCGCCCTCCGAACGGGACGTCACCGAGCCGATCGTCCCGTACGGGCGGCCGGCCGGGCGCTCCGGGGCGGCCGGCGGGGTGGCCGGGCGCTCCGGGGTGGTGGACTTGACGACCGGGTCGCGGACGATCGCCGGCGGCTGCCCGCCGTCGAAGCCGGCCGCGATGACGGTGACCCGGACCTCGTCGCCGAGCGCGTCGTCGATGACGGCACCGAAGATGATGTTCGCCTCGGGGTGCGCCGCCTCGCTGACCAGCTGGGCCGACTCGTTGATCTCGAACAGGCCGAGGTCGGAGCCGCCCGAGATGGACAGCAGCACGCCGCGGGCGCCGTCGATCGAGGCCTCCAGCAGCGGCGAGGAGATCGCCATCACGGCGGCGGCCTTGGCGCGGTCCTCACCGCGGGCCGAGCCGATGCCCATGAGCGCCGAACCGGCGTCCGACATGACGGACTTGACGTCGGCGAAGTCGAGGTTGATCAGACCCGGGGTGGTGATCAGGTCGGTGATGCCCTGGACACCGGAGAGCAGGACCTGGTCGGCCGAGCGGAACGCGTCGAGGACGCTGACCTGGCGGTCCGAGATGGACAGCAGCCGGTCGTTGGGGATCACGATGAGGGTGTCGACCTCTTCGCGCAGGGAGGCGATGCCGTCCTCGGCCTGGTTGGCCCGGCGGCGGCCCTCGAAGGTGAAGGGGCGGGTGACCACGCCGATCGTCAGGGCGCCCAGCGAGCGCGCGATGTTGGCGACGACGGGCGCGCCGCCCGTGCCCGTGCCACCGCCCTCGCCGGCGGTCACGAAGACCATGTCGGCCCCCTTGAGGACCTCCTCGATCTCCTCGCGGTGGTCCTCGGCGGCCTTGCGGCCGACCTCGGGGTTGGCGCCGGCGCCGAGGCCCCGGGTGAGTTCACGGCCCACATCGAGCTTGACGTCGGCGTCGCTCATCAGGAGGGCCTGCGCATCGGTGTTGATCGCGATGAACTCGACGCCCTTGAGACCGACCTCGATCATCCGGTTGATGGCGTTGACACCACCGCCGCCGATTCCGACGACCTTGATGACTGCGAGGTAGTTCTGCGGTGCTGCCACGTCGAAGGCCTCTCGCCTCGAATTTCCGGGTCGGCCCGACCCGGGGCGGGGCCGTACCGACGGATGTCGATGGGTAGGGAGCCTGGTTTCTGACTGAATGTCCGAAATGCCGACCGCCGACCCCAACCCTAAACTTGACCTTTAGGGTTAGTTCTGTGTCTCCGTCACATCACCAGGAAACACAGTCTGGTGACACAGGACACTAGGTGGCTCCAGGCACGCGTTTCAACGAACACGCCGAGCTTCCCTTTTTCTTTTGAGCCTATGTGATCATCGGCCGGCTTAGGAAACCGGGGGTGACCACCAAGAGTCGGGCCGACACTTCAAGGCGTCAACCCCTCCCTCAGGCAGAGAACCTACCGGATCATCCCGACACCGCCGGCGCCTCCGGCGCCGTCACGTCGAAGTTCGTGCCCTTCTGGTTCAGGAGCGCGACCAGGACCCGGGCCTTGCGGTCGATCTGCTCCGGACTCCCCCAGCGCACCGTCGCACCCCCGCTGAGCTGCAACTGGATGTCGTCGTACGAGTGCACCAGCACCGAGCCGACCCGCTTGGCGACCTCCGGCGGCAGCCCGGCGGCCACCGCCACCGCGCCCTGCACCAGCTGCGGACGGGAGATCACCCCGTCGACGTCGTTCGCCTGCTGACTGAGTCGCAGCTCGACCACCGGGACGCCCTCGGGCGGGGCCGGTTCGGTGGCGAAGCTCACGCCCCCGGCGTCGACCTGGGTGAACCGGCCGTCGTCCCCCTTGACCGCGGCCACCGCCGTGCGCTGGACGACCTTCACCCGCAGGGTGTGCGGCCAGCCCCGCCACACCTCGGCCCTGGCCACCCGGGGGATCCCCTCCACCCGGTGCCGGACGCCGTCCAGGTCCACGCGCGCCAGCGGCCCGTCGCCGAGCCCGCCGACCGCCTCGCGGACCTGGTCCGGCGTCAGCTTGTCGTCGCCCGCGCCCTGGACGGCGACGGTGCGCACGTCCAGGACCGAGGAGAAGAACACCAGCCAGGCCAGCACGCCGAGCACCGCGGCGCCGAGCGCGCCCAGCACCACAATGCCCCGCCGGGAGAGCCGGAGGCGGGGAGCGGACTCCTCCACCTCCAGCTCCTCCTCCAGCGGGTCGGCGAGCCGGCCGTCAGCCACGGCGGCGGCCGCCGCGGTGGGCCTGGATGGCCTCGTAGACCATGCCGACCAGCAGGTCGTCGGCGTCCCGGCGGCCGAACTCGGCGGCCGAACGGCTCATGTCCCACAGCCGCTGCGGGTCGGTGAGCACCGGCAGCACGTTCTGCAGCACCCAGTCCGGGGTCAGCTCGGCGTCGTCCACCAGCAGACCGCCGCCGGCCTTGACCATCGGCTGGGCGTTCAGCCGCTGCTCGCCGTTGCCGATCGGCAGCGGGACGAAGGCGGCGGGCAGGCCGACGGCCGCCAGCTCGGCCACCGTCATGGCGCCGGCCCGGCAGAGCATCATGTCGGCGGCCGCGTAGGCGAGGTCCATCCGGTCCAGGTACGGCACCGGGCGGTACGGCGGCATCCCGGGGACGTCCGCCACCTGCGGCAGCTCGTTCTTCGGGCCGACCGCGTGCAGGATCTGCACGCCGTACTGCTGGAGCCGCGGGGCGATCGCGGTGATCGTCTCGTTGAGCCGGCGGGCGCCCTGGGAGCCGCCGGAGACCAGCAGGGTGGGCAGCCGCTGGTCGAGGCCGAAGTACTGGCGGGCCTCCGGACGGGCCGCGCCGCGGTCCAGGGTGGCGATGGTCCGGCGCAGCGGGATGCCGATGTACCGGGAGTCGCGCAGCTTGCTGTCCGGCGTGGAGACCGCCACGAAGTCGCTGTAGCGGGCGCCGATCTTGTTGGCCAGGCCCGGGCGGGCGTTCGCCTCGTGCACCACGATCGGCACCCCGGCCCGCTTGGCGGCCAGGTAGGCGGGCATCGCGACGTAGCCGCCGAAGCCGACCACGGCGTCCGCGTTGACCCGCTCGATGATCTCCTGGGCGGCCCGGACGGTGCCGCGCAGCCGGCCGGGGACGGTGATCAGCTCCGGGGTGGGCTTGCGGGGCAGCGGGACGGCCGGGATGAGCTCGAGCTGGTAGCCGCGCTCGGGTACCAGTCGGGTCTCCAGTCCGCGCTCGGTGCCCAGGGCGGTGATCCCGACGGACGGGTCGTGCCTGCGGAGGGCATCCGCGAGGGCCATGGCCGGCTCGATGTGACCGGCGGTCCCCCCGCCGGCGAGTACGACATGCACCGAAATTCACCGCTCCCTGCGTGCCGGCCCCGGGGCCGGGCGCGCTGTGGTTCGTCGTCGTGGCAGCACCCGGGCCAGTTGTCTCCTGATCCGGGAGTTCTTGCTCCGGGCGGCCAGGGCCGCCTTCGCGCCCGAGGTGCTGCGCGCCAGGCACAGCAGCACACCGATCGCGGACATGGCCGACAGCATGGCGGAACCGCCGTAGGAGAACAGCGGGAGCGGGACGCCCGCGATGGGCAGCAGTCCCAGCGCCGACCCCAGGTTGATCATGGCCTGCGCCATGATCCAGGTGGTGGCGGCTCCCGCGGCGTACCTGACGAAGGGCTCCTTCGTACCGATGGCCACACGGATACCCGCGTAGCCTAGTGCCGCGAAGAGACCGAGCACCGACAGCGTCCCCACCAGACCGAGTTCCTCGCCGGTCGCGGCGAAGATGAAGTCGGTGTGCGCCTCGGGCAGCTGGCCCCATTTCTCCACGCCGGCGCCGAGGCCGGTACCGAAGCCGCCGCCGTTGGCGAACGCGAAGACGCCGTGCAGGGCCTGGAAGCAGGCGCCCTCCGGGTCGAGCTTGGTGACGCCGATGCAGCCCAGCCGCTCGGCCCGGTGCGGGACGGTGACCACCAGCGCGGTGCAGACCACCACCGCCACCCCGACGGTGGCCACGAACAGCCGCAGCGGCGCGCCGACCATCCAGAGCAGCGCGAACAGCATCGCCACCAGGATCATCGAGGTGCCCATGTCGCCGCCGAACATGATCAGCGCGAGCAGCAGCAGGGCCCCCGGCACCAGCGGCACCAGCAGGTGCTTCCACGAGTTGAGGGTGCCGGCCTTCTGCTTGCGGGCGAGCAGGTCGGCGCCCCAGAGCACCAGCGCGAGCTTGGCGAACTCCGAGGGCTGGAACTGGAAGAAGCCGAAATCCAGCCAGTTCTGGTTGCCGTTGATCCGCACCCCGATGCCGGGGATGGCGACCAGGGTGAGGGCGCCGATCACCGCGATCATCACCGGGTAGGTGATCACCCGCAGCACCGCCACCGGGACGGAGGCGAAGCCGATCAGCAGGACCAGGCCGAGGATGGCCGCGATCAGCTGCTTGAGGAAGTAGTACTGCGCCGTGTGGTGCTGGTTCAGGGCGAGGATCTGCGAGGCCGAGAAGACCATCATCAGGCCGAGCACGACCAGCAGCAGGGTGCTGCCGAGCACCAGCAGGTACGGGGTGAGCGGCCGGTCCAGCCAGTACCGCCACCGGGCCCGGAAGGCCTGGAGACGGGCCAGCGGACCGGCCGACTTGTACTTGGTCGTGGTGGCGGAGATCACCCTCATCGGCTCGGCGGCGTCCCGCTTCACAACGCCGGAATCCGCTCTGCCCTGCCCCGCCACCGCTCCCCGCTCACTCTCTCCGTCCGACGCGCCCGCGCCGGCCCGTCCACCCGCCTGACTACTCGCCCGCCAGCTCCCGGACGGACGCCGCGAAGAGGTCGCCGCGCTCGCCGTAGTTGGTGAACATGTCCATCGAGGCGCAGGCCGGCGCCAGCAGCACCGTGTCACCCGATCGGGCGAGCGACGCGGCCGTTCGAACGACCTCGGCCATCGCCACCGCGCCAGTCTGGCCCTCGGCCGCCTCGATCACCGGCACATCCGGAGCGTGTCGCTCCAGCGCCTCCCGGATCACCGCCCGGTCCTGGCCGATCAGCACCACGGCGCGCAGCCGCTCGGCCGCGCCCTGCACCAGGTCGTCGAAGGTCGCGCCCTTGGCCAGGCCCCCGGCGATCCAGACGATCGGCCGGTAGGCGGCCAGCGAGGCGGCCGCCGCGTGGGTGTTGGTGGCCTTGGAGTCGTCGATGTACGTGACCTCGCGGACCACGCCGACCTCGGCGATCCGGTGGGCGTCCGGGCGGAAGGCCCGCAGGCCCTCCCGGACGGCCTTCGGCTCGACGCCGTACGCCCGGGCCAGCGCCGCCGCGGCGAGCGCGTTGGCGATGTTGTGCGGGGCCGGCGGGTTGACGTCCGACACCGCGCCCAGCTCGGCCGCGTTCTTGGCCCGGTCCTCGACGAAGGCGCGGTCCACCAGCAGCCCGTCCACCACGCCGAGGTTCGACGGGCCGGGGGCGCCGAGGCCGAAGCCGATCGCCCGGCAGCCCTCCTCGACGTCGGCCTCGCGGACCAGCGCCTCGGTGGCCGGGTCGGCCAGGTTGTACACGCAGGCGACCGTGTTGCCCTCGTAGATCCGGCCCTTGTCGGCGGCGTACGCCTCCATCGAGCCGTGCCAGTCGAGGTGGTCGGGCGCCAGGTTGAGCACCGCGGCCGAGTGCGGGCGCAGCGAGGGCGCCCAGTGCAGCTGGTAGCTGGAGAGCTCGACGGCGAGCACGTCGTACGGCTCCTCGGCGAGCACCGCGTCCAGGACCGAGACCCCGACGTTGCCGACGGCGGCGGTGCGCTTGCCGGCGGCGGTGAGGATCGAGGCGAGCATCTGGACGGTGGTGGTCTTGCCGTTGGTGCCGGTGACGGCCAGCCAGGGGGCGGGCTCGCCGGTGCCGGGCAGCGGCCTGCGCAGCCGCCAGGCCAGCTCGACGTCGCCCCAGACCGGCACCCCGGCCGCCTCGGCGGCGGCGAACAGCGGGCTGTCCGGCGCCCAGCCGGGCGAGGTGACGATCAGTTCGGTGCCCTCGGGCAGGCTCGCGCCGTCGCCGAGCCGCACGGTGACGCCG
>NZ_LFVW01000344.1:0-12833 GCF_001182915.1 Kitasatospora sp. MY 5-36 | reverse complement strand
CGGACCGCAGCGGCCGCGACCTGCTGGTCGACCACGTCACCGCGATGGTCTGCTGCGCCGCCGTGGACACCGCCGGCGGCGCCCCCGGCCTGGACTGGCTGGACGGCCCGGTGCTGCTGCTCGGCGGGGTGCGCCGCACCGACCTGGCCGGCCCGGTCGCCCAGGCCGTCGAACAGGGCCAGGACGGCCCGCTGCGCGCCTGGCTGGACGCGGCCGACGTCCGTCTCGAGAAACCCGTCCGCCTCTGACGTCCCAGGCGTTCCAGGAGGGCGCTCGGTGCCCCGGTGCGCGCCCCCAAATCGGTCGGCCGCCTGGCGTCTTCGCAGGCCGGAGGCCCTGCCCGGGAGGCGCGCGAGATTCCCTGCACCAATTGCTACCGGAGGGTGACGTTACGGCAGCACTCTGTGGTGTATTAGACCGCACGCACATCCGGGGGGCACGTGCCACCGGGCGGAAGTGCACCTGGGAGGGGCGCGTGGGGACCGAACTCAACCGCCGCTGGGAGTCGGGGACGCACGCCTACAGCGTCTCCGACCCCTTCGGTCAGGGGCCGCTGCCCTGGCTGCGCAGCCCGGACCAGTACCTGGCGGGGGCGGAGGGCGCCGTCCCCTGGTACGTCTCGGTGGACGCGCCCGGCCAGCAGCCGCTGGCCGCGGGCACCCGGCCCAAGCCGTCGGTCGGCAGCCCGCAGGGCGCCAACGACGTGGACCAGCAGATCAAGGGCTTCGCCTCGGCCGGGGTGATCCGCCCCGGCGGCTCGGTGGACTTCCGGGTCACCGTCAACCCGCCCCGCGAGTTCACCGTGGACGTCTTCCGGATCGGCCACTACGGCGGCGACGGCGCCCGCCACATGACCTCCAGCCCGCTGATCTCCGGCCTCGCCCAGCCCGCCCCGCTGGTGGTCGACCGGACGGTCTCCTGCCACCACTGGTGGCACTCCTGGCGGCTCCAGATCCCGGCGCACTGGAAGCCCGGCTCGTACGTCGCCGTGCTGACCACCGCGGACATGCTGCACCGCAGCCACATCCCCTTCACCGTCCGGGACTTCGACGAGCGGGCGCGCACCGCCGAGCTGCTCCTGGTGCTCCCCGACGTGACCTGGCAGGCGTACAACCTGTTCCCCGAGGACGGCCGCACCGGCGCCAGCCTCTACCACGCCTGGGACGGCCTGGGCGGTCTGGTCGGCGAGCCGGAGGCGGCCGTCACCGTCTCCTTCGACCGCCCGCACGCCACCGCCGGACTGCCGCTGCACGTCGGCCACGCGTACGACTTCATCCGCTGGGCCGAGCGCTTCGGCTACGACCTCTCCTACGCCACCGCCACCGACCTGCACGCCGGCCTGGTGGACCCGTCCCGGCACCGGGCGCTGGTCTTCCCCGGCCATGACGAGTACTGGTCCGAGCCGATGCGCCGGGCCGCCGAGCGGGCCCGGGACGGCGGCACCTCGCTGGTGTTCCTCTCCGCCAACACCATGTACTGGCGGGTCGAGCTGAGCGCCGCCGCCTCCGGCGAGCCCAACCGGCTGCTCAACTGCCGCAAGCGGCAGAAGGTCCGCCCCGGCAGCCCGGCCGCCGGGGCGCCCGGCGCGGCCAGCGCGCTGTGGCGGGACGCCGGGGAGCCCGAGCAGCAGCTGCTCGGGGTGCAGTACTCGGGGCGGGTCGCCGCGCCCGTCCCGCTGGTCGCCCGGCACACCGCGCACTGGCTCTGGGACGGCACCGGCCTCCAGGAGGGCGACGAGCTGCCCGGGCTGGTCGCCGGCGAGGCCGACCGCTACTACCCCAAGGTGGCGCTGCCCGAGCACATCGAGCGGGTGCTGCTGGCGCACTCGCCGTACCAGGACCTGGGCGGCCGCACCCGCTACCAGGAGACCTCGCTGTACCGGGCGCCCAGCGGCGCGTACGTCTTCGCGGCGGGCACCTTCGCCTGGTCGCCCGCACTGGGCCGCCCGGGCCTGACCGACGAGCGGATCCAGCGGGCCACCGCCAACCTGCTGGACCGACTGTGCAAGAACTAGGCGCTCCGTCCCCCGAGGCCGGGGACGGGTCGGGGCGGGCGAACCCGGTCGTGAAAGACTGCGGGGGCAGTGACCTCCCCTTTCGCGGTGCCCCACCCGCGAACGACCCCTGAGGACTGAACACCTTGAGCGGATTTGTCACCAAGCCCGAGCCGGTCCAGGTACCCGGCCTGGTCCACCTGCACACCGGCAAGGTGCGCGACCTCTACCGCACCGGATCGGGCGAGCTGGTCATGGTGGCCAGCGACCGGACGTCCGCCCACGACTGGGTGCTGCCGAACGAGATCCCGGACAAGGGCCGCATCCTCACCCAGCTGTCGCTGTGGTGGTTCGAGCGGATCGCGGACATCGTCCCCAACCACGTGATCTCCACCGAGGTCCCGGCCGGCGCCCCGGCCGACTGGAAGGGCCGCACGCTGGTCTGCCGCAGCCTGGAGATGGTCCCGGTCGAGGCGGTCGCCCGCGGCTACCTGGCCGGCTCCGGCCTGGCCGAGTACCAGGAGAGCCGCACGGTCTGCGGCATCGCGCTGCCCGAGGGCCTGGAGAACAGCTCCGAGCTGCCCGCCCCGATCTACACCCCGGCGCTCAAGGCCGAGGTCGGCGAGCACGACGAGAACGTCTCCTACGAGGAGACCGCCCGCCGGATCGGCGCCGAGCTCGCCGCCCAGCTGCGCCGCACCACCCTGGACGTCTACGCCCGGGCCCGGGACATCGCCCGCGAGCGCGGCATCATCCTGGCCGACACCAAGTTCGAGTTCGGCCTGCTGGACGGCGAGCTGCTGATCGGCGACGAGGTGCTCACCCCGGACTCCTCCCGCTACTGGCCCGCCGACCAGTGGCAGCCGGGCCGCTCGCAGCCGTCCTTCGACAAGCAGCTGATCCGCGACTGGCTGGTCTCCCCGGCCTCCGGCTGGGACCGCCACGGCGAGCAGCCGCCGCCGGCGCTGCCGACCGAGATCGTCGAGCAGACCCGGGCCCGGTACATCGAGGTGTACGAGCGGCTGACCGGCACCACCTGGGCCTGAGCCCGGAACGATCGCCCGCGGGCGCCGGATCCCTCAGATCCAGCCGTGCTCGCGGGCGATCCGCACCGCCGCGTGCCGGTTCTCCGCGCCCAGCTTGGTGGCCGCCGAGGACAGGTAGTTGCGCACGGTGCCCTGGGAGAGCGAGGCGCGCTCGGCGATCTCGGCGATCGGGGTGCCGTCCGCGGCCAGCTCCAGGACGTCCGTCTCGCGCGGGGTCAGCGGGGTCTCGCCGGCGCTGATCGCGTCCGCCGCCAGCTCCGGGTCCACGTACCGGCCGCCGGAGCGCACGGTCCGGATGATGCCCGCCAGGTCGGCCGCCGAGACGGTCTTCGGCAGGAAGCCGCGCACCCCGACCTCCAGCGCCCGCTTCAGGTAGCCGGGGCGGCCGTGGCCGGTGACGATCATGCAGCGGCAGTCCGGCAGCAGCAGCCGCAGCGCGGCGGCCACCTCGATGCCGTCCTTGCCGGGCATCTGGAGGTCCAGCACCGCGACGTCCGGGCGGTGCGCCTGGGCCATCGCCAGCGCCTCCGTCCCGGAGCCGGCCTGGGCGACCACCTCGATGTCGTCCTCCAGCGAGAGCAGCGCGGCCAGCGCGCCCCGGATCAGGTGCTCGTCGTCGGCGAGCAGGACGCGGACGGGCGCGGCGTTCTCGGTCATCGGGCGGTCTTTCTTCCTCAGCTCGGCAGCGGGACGGTGGCGAGCATCCGGAAGACGCCCTGCCCGGCGGTCGGCACGGCCAGCTCGCCGCCGTGGGCGGCGAGCCGTTCGCGCAGTCCGCGCAGCCCGGTGCCGCTGCCCTGGGAGGGGAACGGGACGTCGGGCACCCCGTCATTCTCCAGCTCCAGCACGGCCCGTCCGTCCTCGGTCCGCAGCCGGATCAGGCAGCGGTCGGCCTCGCTGTGCCGCAGCACGTTGGTGGTGGCCTCGCGGATGACCCAGCCGAACACCGACTGGACCGGGGCCGGCAGCTCGTCCGCGTGCTCGCCGAGGTCGATCTCGCAGACGACGTCGGCCGAGCGCAGCACCGCGCGGGCGCCGATCGCCTCGGCGTGCAGGTCGGCGGTGCGGTAGCCGCGGATGACGTCCCGGACCTCGCGCTGCGACTCCTGGGCGATCTTCTGCACCTCGGCCATCTGGTCGGCGGCCTCGGTGCGGCCCCGGCGGGCGAGCTGCACGGCGAGCTCGCTCTTCAGCGCGATGGTGGTGAGGTTGCGGCCCATCACGTCGTGCAGGTCGCGGGAGAAGCGCAGCCGCTCCTCGGCGACGGCCAGCCGGGACTGCGCCTCGCGGGCGGTGTCCAGTTCCCAGACGATCGAGGTCAGCCAGGCGAAGCTGCGGCAGCTGAAGCCGATGAAGGCCATGCCGATGGTCAGTCCGGTCAGGTACCCGGCGACGCCGGCGGGGTCGCCCCCGGACAGCACCCCGGCCGGGAAGACGGCCGCCAGCATGCCCACCCCGGTGACGGCGGCCCAGCGCGGGGTCAGCGCCACGCACACCGGCCCGAAGGAGGCGATCAGCAGGACGCTGGCGACGAACGGGGTGAAGGGCGCGCCTCCCGGGCTCCGCGTCCCGCCGTCGGCGGGCCCGAACAGCAGGACCGTCCAGGAGCCGGCCACCGCGAGGCCGGCCGAGAGGGCGGTCCAGAGCCGGTGGTCGGCGGGGCGGCCCAGGTAGTGGTCGAGCGCGGTGCGGTAGGCCCGCAGCAGCACCAGGGTGACGGCGAGTCCGATCAGCAGGGAGATCCGGATCACCGGGATGTTCTCGGCCTGGTCGGCGACGCTCCCGACGGTGAGCAGGATGCCGGGCAGGATGAACAGCGCCATCAGGTAGAGCGACCAGCGCAGGTACAGCTCGGTGCGCTGGGGATTGCTCAGGCTTGTCCAGCTGCGAAGCGGCGACCGCATTCTCATTTCTTCCGCCCCCAGTTCGACCACGATCATGCTTGCTGCCTTCATATCAGAGGTCGGACCGGGGGCGTTCCTTCGGATTACTGCCGGATGCTCAGCGGCGCGGCTCCCAGCGGAAGTAGCGCACCGCGCCCCAGACCGCGAGGGCGAGCCAGATGCCCCCGGTGACCAGGTGCGAGCCGGCGGCGCCCCAGGAGCCGGCGAAACCGGTCGCGGCGGCCGAGCCGTCGGTGCCGAACCAGCCGACGCGGATCAGCTGGAAGGCCGGGGTGGTCGGCAGCAGGCGGCAGATGTTCGCCAGCTGCTCGGGCATGACGTCCAGCGGGACGAACAGGCCGGAGCCGAACTGCATGACCAGCATGACCGGCAGGGTGGTGATGCCGGCGCTCTCCACGGTCCTGGTGAAGGCGCTGGACAGCGCGGCCAGGGCGATCATGGTGGCCAGCGCCAGCAGCAGGCCGACCAGCATCAGCAGCGGGTTGACCGGCACGGTCAGGTGCAGGGCGACGCTGCCGCCGATCCCGATCAGGGCGGCCATCAGCAGGCCGAGGGTGAGCGAGGGGACGGCGGTGCCGAGCAGGATCTCGATGTCCCGGGCCTCGCCGGTGCGCAGCCGCTTGAGGACCAGCTCGCCGCGCCGTCCGACGTACGCGGCGGTCAGGTTGTAGTACACGACGAAGGCCAGGACCATCCCGACCGAGCCGTAGACCAGCAGCGAGTCGACGTCCAGGCCGGGGTTGGACTCGGCCTGCTGCGCCAGCGTGCTCCGGAGGACGACGACCAGGAACAGCGGCAGCACCAGGGCGGTGAACAGGGCCGTGCGGTTGCGCAGCAGCAGGGTGGCCTCGGCCCGGCCGAGGGCGAGCAGCCGGCGGACGGCGGTGCTCTGCGGACCGGCGGTGGTGGCGGCGGTGGCGGTGGTCATCGGGCGGATCCGATCAGGCGGCGGCGGGCGGGGCGGGTGGCGGCGGGTGCCTGCGGGGGGTGCTGGTGGGCGGCCTCGGAGGCGATCGCGAGGAAGGCCTCCTCCAGCGAGGCGCTGCGGGCGTCCAGCGCGCCGAGCGCGATGCCGTGGTGCCGGGCCCAGCCGAGCAGGTCGGTGAGGGTGTCCTGGAGCCCGACGGTCTGCACGGTGACCTTGCGGCCGTCGACGGACAGCTCGGCGCCGGGCAGCAGGGGCAGCGCGGTCCCGGTGAACTCGGGCAGTTCGAAGGAGATCCGGGAGGGCCGGCCGGCGATCACCTCGGCGACGGTGCCGGAGGTGACGACCTGGCCGCCGTGCATGATGGCCAGCCGGTCGGCCAGCTCCTCGGCCTCCTCCAGGTAGTGCGTGGTGAGCAGCACCGTGGTGCCCCGGGCGCGCAGCTCGCGGACCAGCCGCCAGACGGCGGCGCGGGCCTCCGGGTCGAGGCCGGTGCTGGGCTCGTCCAGGAAGAGCACCTCGGGGCGGCCGAGCAGGGCCATCGCGAGGTCCAGCCGGCGCTTCTCGCCGCCGGACAGCTGCTTGACCCGGACGTTCGCCCGGTGGCCGAGGCCGACCAGCTCCAGCGCCTCCGCGACCGGGCGGGCGCCGCTGGTCATCCCGGCCCAGGTGCGGCCGGTCTCGGCGGCGGTGAGCTCGCCGGAGAAGCCGCCCTCCTGGAGCATGATGCCGATCCGCGGGCGGACGGCGCCGCGCTCCGTGAAGGGGTCCCGGCCGAGCACCCGGACGGTGCCGCCGGTGGGCGCGGCCAGGCCCTCGATGACCTCCATGGTGGAGGTCTTGCCGGCCCCGTTGGTGCCGAGCAGGGCGAACAGCTCGCCGCGGCGGACGGTCAGGTCGACGCCGCGCACGGCGTGGTACCCGGTGCTGCCGCCGCCGTAGTGGCGGTGCAGGTCGGTGACCTCGATCACGTCGTCGCTGGGGCGGGAGGGCCGGCTCGTTTCCATGCCCCAAGCCTCCCGTCGGCCGGGCGGTACGGGCAGTGCGAGCCGTCATGACATCGCGGTGGGGACGCACGGGTCGGCGATGACAAATGTCATGGCCGATATCGCCGGCCGCCGGGTGCGGGGGTGCCGGGACGCCCCGGGAGGGAATGCCGAAGGGCCCCCTCGATTGAGGGGGCCCTTCGTATCCGAGCGGACGACGAGATTCGAACTCGCGACCCTCACCTTGGCAAGGTGATGCTCTACCAACTGAGCCACGTCCGCATGGTGCCTGGTGGGGCACCCGCCGCCTCTTCGGATCTCTCCGTTGCGGCGACGAGGAATACTCTACAGCATCGTTCGGGGTGGTCGCCCCACCCTTTCGGACCGGGCGGGCGGGGCGACCGGGGAGCGGGCTCCCCGCGGGGTCAGTTCGCCTCGGCGAACGCCTCGTACACGTGCTTGGGGATGCGGCCGCGGGCCGGCAGTTCCATCCCGCGGGACAGGGCCCAGGCGCGGACGGCGGCCGGGTCCGGGGTGAGGGCGGTGCGCCGGAAGGACTTTCCGGTGCGGCTCTGCCGGCGGCCGGCGGCGACGAACGGAGCGAGGGCCTCCCGCAGCTTTTCCGCGTTGTCCACGGACAGGTCGATCTCGTACGACTTTCCGTCGACGCCGAAGTGGACGGTTTCGGCGGCGGCGCCGCCGTCCAGGTCGTCGGAGAGCGTGACAACTACACGCTGAGCCATGGGTGTCAATCCTCTCGGGCAATTCGGCCGCCGGTCCGAGGGGGTACCGGGGCCTGATGTGCACCAACTCGCGCAAGCGCGTACGGGCGGGCCGGGCGGCTCGCCTGATACGCAGCACTTGCCGCGACAGGTGGCCCTATTCTGCACCCGAAGGGGGCCGAAATCGAAGAGTCCGGCATTCTTTTCCGGATATTCACGTCTCTTCGGCGGGTTCCTTGATACCGATGTGCGGGTCGGGCGGTTCTGTCCCCAAGTGCCGTATTCGGGTGTTCTCCGGAGGGCGTCGTTCCGAGTGCCGAATCCGGGGAAACCGGCCGGCCCGGGCAGGTGATCGGGGCGCTGGATCCCTTGCTGCGTAAGGGTCTGGGGTCTACGCGCGTCGCTATGCCCGGCCAGCAATCCTGCCCGAAACCACCGGTAGTCTGGAGTTCCCCCGCCTCACCGAAGACACCACCGGGAGTGCCAGTGGCACGCGTCGTAGTCGACGTCATGCTCAAGCCGGAGATCCTCGACCCCCAGGGACAGGCGGTGCAGCGTGCACTGCCCCGTCTCGGATTCACCGGGATCGCCGACGTCCGCCAGGGCAAGCGTTTCGAGCTGGATGTGGAGGGCCCGGTCGACGACGCGGCGCTCGCCCGTATCCGCGAAGCCGCCGAGACCTTTCTCGCCAACACCGTGATCGAGGACTTCACCGTCCGGGTCGAGGAGGAGGGCAAGTGACCACCCGCGTCGGCGTCGTCACTTTCCCCGGCTCCCTCGACGACCGCGACGCCCGGCGGGCGGTCCGTCTCGCCGGCGCCGAGCCGGTCGCCCTCTGGCACCGTGACAAGGATCTCCACCAGGTCGACGCCGTCGTCCTGCCGGGCGGATTCAGCTACGGCGACTATCTGCGCTGCGGTGCCATCTCCCGGTTCTCGCCGGTGATGGAGACCGTCATCGAGCAGGCGAAGCTCGGAATGCCGGTGCTCGGTATCTGCAACGGCTTCCAGGTGCTCTGCGAATCGCACCTGCTGCCCGGTGCGCTCACCCGGAACGACTCGCTGCACTTCATCTGCCGCGACCAGAAGCTGCGCATCGAGAACGCCGGCACCGCCTGGACCGGGGATTACTCCGTCGGCCAGGAAATCGTCGTCCCGCTGAAGAACGGCGAGGGCCGCTTCGTCGCCGAGGAGCGGGTGCTCGACGAGCTGGAGGCGGAGGGCCGGGTCGTCGCCCGTTACCTGGACGTCAACCCGAACGGTTCGTACCGCGACATCGCCGGCATCACCAACGCCGCCGGCAATGTCGTCGGCCTGATGCCGCACCCGGAGCACGCCGTGGAGCCGCTCACCGGTCCGACCACCGAGGGCCTGGGCTTCTTCACTTCCGTCCTGAAGCAGCTGGTGAACGCCTGATGAGCCTCGACACCGTCAAGAACGCCGAGCAGACCCCGGACGCCGCCCAGCCCTGGGCCGACCTCGGCCTCAAGGAGGACGAGTACGCGCGCATCCGCGAGATCCTCGGCCGCCGTCCCACCGGCGCCGAGCTCGCCATGTACTCGGTCATGTGGTCGGAGCACTGTTCGTACAAGAGCAGCAAGGTCCACCTGAAGCAGTTCGGCGAGAAGAAGCCGGATTCGGACGCGATGCTCGTCGGCATCGGCGAGAACGCCGGTGTCGTCGACGTCGGCCAGGGCTACGCGGTCACCTTCAAGGTCGAGTCGCACAACCACCCGTCGTACATCGAGCCCTACCAGGGCGCGGCCACCGGCATCGGCGGCATCGTGCGCGACATCCTGGCGATGGGCGCCCGCCCGGTCGCCGTGATGGACCCGCTGCGCTTCGGTGCGGCCGACCACCCGGACACCCGGCGCGTGCTGCCCGGGATCGTCGCGGGCATCGGCGGCTACGGCAACTGCCTGGGCCTGCCGAACATCGGCGGCGAGGTCGTCTTCGACTCCTGCTACCAGGGCAACCCGCTGGTCAACGCGCTGTGCGTGGGCGTCATGAAGCACGAGGACATCCACCTCGCGCAGGCCTCCGGCGCCGGCAACAAGGTCGTCCTGTACGGCGCCCGCACCGGTGGCGACGGCATCGGCGGCGTCTCGGTGCTCGCCTCCGAGACCTTCGACGACACCAAGCCGGCCAAGCGCCCGGCGGTCCAGGTCGGCGACCCGTTCCAGGAGAAGCTCCTGATCGAGTGCACCCTGGAGATCTTCCGGGAGAAGCTCGTCAAGGGCATCCAGGACCTCGGCGGCGCCGGCCTGTCCTGCGCCACCAGCGAGCTGGCCTCGGCCGGCTCCGGCGGCATGCGGATCGAGCTCGACACCGTGCACCTGCGCGACCACACGCTCTCGCCGGAGGAGATCCTCATGAGCGAGTCGCAGGAGCGCATGTGCGCGATCGTGGAGCCCGACAAGATCGACCGCTTCCTGGAGATCTGCGAGAAGTGGGACGTCATCGCCAACGTCATCGGTGAGGTGACCGACGGCGAGCGCCTGGAGATCTACTGGCACGGCGAGCTCGTGGTGGACGTCCCGCCGCGCACCGTCGCCCACGAGGGCCCGACCTACCAGCGCCCGTACGTCCGCCCCAGCTGGCAGGACGCGCTGCAGGCCGACGCCCCGACCGCCGAGCGGCTGGCCCGCCCGACCACCGGCGAGGGCCTCAAGGCCGACCTGCTGAAGGTCGCGAGCCACCCGAACCAGGCCTCCAAGTCCTGGATCACCGACCAGTACGACCGCTACGTGCTCGGCAACACCGTGCTCTCGGTCGGCGAGGACTCGGGCATGATCCGGATCGACGAGGAGACCAACCTCGGCGTCTCGGTCGCCACCGACGGCAACGGCCGCTTCGCCAAGCTGGACCCGTACACCGGCGCCCAGCTGGCCCTGGCCGAGGCGTACCGCAACGTCGCGGCCGGCGGTGCCAAGCCGCTCGCCGTCTCCGACTGCCTCAACTTCGGCTCCCCCGAGGACCCGGACGTGATGTGGCAGTTCGCCGAGGCCACCCGCGGCCTGGCCGACGCCTGCCTGGTGCTCGGCACCCCGGTCACCGGCGGCAACGTCTCGCTGTACAACCAGACCGGCGAGGTCGCCATCCACCCGACCCCGGTGGTCGCGGTGCTCGGCGTCATCGACGACGTCACCCGGCGCACCCCGCTGGCCTTCGCCGAGGAGGGGCAGCTGCTCTACCTGCTCGGCGACACGGCGGACGAGCTCGGCGGCTCGGCCTGGTCGCAGGCCGTCCACGACCACCTCGGCGGCCTGCCGCCCGCGGTGGACCTGGAGCGCGAGCGGCTGCTCGGCGACATCCTGATCGCCGCCTCGCGCGACGGCATGATCGACGCCGCGCACGACCTGTCCGACGGCGGCCTCGGCCAGGCGCTCGTGGAGAGCTGCCTCAAGGGCGGCCACGGTGCGCGGATCGTCCTGCCCGAGGGCCAGGACCCGTTCGTCCTGCTGTTCTCGGAGTCGGCCGGCCGCGCCGTCGTGGCGGTGCCGCGCAGCGAGGAGCTCCGCTTCAACGACATGTGCACCGCGCGCGGCCTCCCGGCCACCCGGATCGGTGTCGTGGACGGCGACAGCCTGGACGTCCAGGGCCAGTTCAGCGTCTCGCTGGCGGAGCTGAAGGACGCCCACACCGGCGTCATCGAGGCCCTGCTGGCCTGATCGGCCTGTTCGAGGGGCGGGCGGTTCTCCGGAACCGTCCGCCCCTCGGCGTATGTTGAGCCCCATGCCTGCCAAGCCCCGTACGTACCAGCCGCAGAAGGTCCGCGCCGCGCTGGCCACCCAGACCAGGGCGCTGCGCGCCGCCGTGGACGCGCTCGGCACGGAGCAGCTGGACCTGCCGACCCGGCTGGGGCGGTGGCGGGTCCGCGAGCTGCTCGCCCACCTGGCCGTCCAACTCGACTACGTCCCGGCGCACCTGGACGACCGGCCGCAGGGGCGGGCACCGCTGGACCTGTCGGGCTGGGCGGCCGGGGTCGCCACCGTCGCGCCGCTGCTGGACGAGCAGGCCCGGGAGCGGGGCGCGGCGGAGTTCGCCGGGGACGCGGCCTCGGTGGCGGCCGCCTTCGGCCGGGCCGCGGACGCGCTGCTCGCCCTGCTGGAGCGGCCCGAAGCCGCCGACCCGGCGCGGCGGTTCGAGATCCGGCTGGGTTCGATGACGCTCTCCGACATGCTGGTGACCAGGCTGGTGGAGACGGTCGTGCACGCCGACGACCTGGCCGCCGCGCTCGGGCCCGACGCCTTCCCCGGCTCCCCGGTCTCCTCGGCCTTCCCGGTCTCCTCGGCCTCCCGGGCCCTCCCGGCCTTCCCGCACGACCGGCAGGCCGTCGCGGCCGTCACCCGGCTGCTGGCCGACGCCTTCGCCGACCGCACCCCGGGCGGCGCGGTCGAGCTGCGGATCCCGCCGTACGCGGTGGTGCAGGCCGTCGAGGGCCCCCGGCACACCCGGGGCACCCCGCCCAACGTGGTGGAGACCGACCCGCTGACCTGGATCCGGCTGGCCACCGGCCGGACGGACTGGGCGGCGGCGGTGGACGCGGCCGAGGTGTCCGCCTCGGGGGAGCGCAGCGACCTGCGGGCGTACCTGCCGGTGCTCGGCTGACCGGCTCCCCGGTGCGGCTCCGGTCCCGCGGGCTACGGGACGGACGGCCCGCTGAGGTAGGTGCCCTCCGCCGAGTACGGCCAGGCGTTGGGGGCGCAGCCCTTGAGACCGTAGATCTGCTGCATCATCGCGGGCGCGGGCTTGCCCTCGCCCGGGCAGCCCTCGTGCCCGTGGCCGATCCGGTGGCCCACCTCGTGGTTGACGATCAGCGCCCGGTACTCCTCCAGCGGGCCGCTGAACTGCGGTGAACCGGTGTTCCAGCGCTTGGAGTTGACGAGCACCTGGTTGCCGACGTTGCAGTTGACCTCGCCGTGGGTGTCCAGTCCGGAGGCGCCGCAGATCCGGTCCACGGTGGCCGGTGAGGCGATCTTCACGGTGAAGTCGTACGGGCCGTCGGCGACCAGCTGGAAGCCGTTCTTGCGGTCGTTGGTCCAGCCGCGCTTGTCGCCGAGGATGCCGTGGACCTGCGCGGCGGCGGACGGGGCGTCGATGCCGATGCCGTCCTCGACCTCGACCCGGTAGCGGCGCACGGTGCCGCGCCCGACCGGCTTGGCGGTGGCGGGGGCGATGGTGAAGGTGCCGGCGCCCTTGGCGGGGCCGGGGTCCGGCGCGGCGGGGGCGGGCGGCGGGGTCGGTGTCGGGGCCGG
>NZ_LFVW01000343.1:0-12867 GCF_001182915.1 Kitasatospora sp. MY 5-36 | reverse complement strand
CGGGCCGACCGGCAGCGGCGCGAGGGTCAGCAGGTGCTCGCCCGAGGCCCGCAGCGCGGTGCGGCTGGTGGTCAGCAGCCGCAGCTCGGGCAGCGCCCGCAGCAGCGCGTCGGCCAGTTCGGCGCAGGCCTCCACCAGGTGCTCGCAGCCGTCCAGCACCAGCAGCAGGCGCCGGCCGTCCAGCCGGTCGGTCAGGACGTCCAGCGGCGGACGGGCGCCGCCGTCGGTGAGCCGCAGCGCCTCCAGGACGGCGTGGCCGAGCAGCAACCGGTCCTGTACGGGGGCCACGTCCACCAGCCAGGTGCCGTCCGGGAACGCGTCGGCCGCCCGGGCCGCCGCGCGCAGCGCCAGCCGGCTCTTGCCCACGCCGCCGGGCCCGGTGACCGTCACCAGCCGGGCCGTGGCCAGCAGGCCGGCCAGCTCGGTCAGCTCGCCCCGCCGCCCGACGAAGCCGGTCAGCTCGGCCGGCAGCCGGCCGGGCTCCGGCTCGGGCGGCCCCGCCTCGGGCTCCCCGGGCTCCGCTCTCCAGTCCCCGGCCAAGGGCTGCTCCCCGTGCTCCAGGCCGGACCGTCGCGGTCCGGACGTGCGTCGGGCCGTACGGGCGACGGCCTGCCAGGCAGAACGAGGTGACCGGCCGGTAGGTTACGCGCGCCGATCGCACACCCGACCGGATCGCCGGGGAGAGAACCCGGTCCGGAAACCGGGCGTCGGCGCGATAGGGTTCCCTCTGAAGAGCTGCAAGGCGAGGGAGCGCGCAAAGGTGTCCGTGGGAGAGCTGGCCGGATTGCTCGTCGCCGTCTTCTGGGCGGTCCTGGTCACCCTGCTCGCCGTGGTGCTGGTCCGCCTCTCCCGGGTCCTCAAGGAGGCCGCCGTCCTGGTCTCCGCCGTCACCGAGCAGGCCGTCCCGCTGCTGACCGACGCGGGCGCCGCGGTGCGCAGCGCCAACGAGCAGCTGGAGCGGGTGGACGAGATCACCGCCAACGTGCAGGACGCCGCCGCCAACGCCAACGCGCTCTCCTCCACCGTGGCCGCCACCCTGGGCGGACCGCTGGTGAAGGTCGCGGCGTTCAGCTACGGCGTGCGCAAGGCCGTCGCCCGGCAGCAGGGCGGCGTGCCGCCGGTGCCCTCGCAGGCCGGCGAGCGCGAGGAGCTGGCCCGGCTGATCCGGGCCGAGGTCCGCGCCGCGACGGCGCCCAGGAGCGGACTGTTCTCCCGGGTCCGGCGCGCGGTGAGGGGCTGACGGCATGGTGCGACGCATCTTCTGGATGGCGGTCGGCGCCGGCGCCACCGTCTGGGCCATGAACAAGGCCAACGAGGCCGTGCACCGGCTGACCCCGGACAGCCTCTCCGGCACCGCCGCCCGCGGTGCGCTGCACCTGGGCGACCTGGCCAAGCAGTTCGCCCAGGACGTGAAGGCCGGCATGGCCGAGCGCGAGGAGCAGCTGAAGGACGACCTCGGGCTGCACGGCACCGCCGTGGTGGAGCCCCGCGGCGACCGCCGGGTCCTGCGCGGCGAGCCGCAGTACCGAGCTATCTCGGCGGCGCCCGGTAGCCCGGCCGCCGCCCTGCCTCCGTCCCGCAGCGCCCGTACCACCCCCCAGACCACTGAAGAAACGCCCCGCCGCGCCCTGCCGCCGCGGGGCGGCACCCCGAACCGGAAGGACCACTAATGGAGTCGGCTGAGATCCGCCGCCGCTGGCTGCGCTTCTTCGAGGAGCGCGGCCACACCGTCGTTCCGTCGGCGTCCCTGGTCGCCGACGACCCCACCCTGCTGCTCGTCAACGCCGGCATGGTGCCGTTCAAGCCCTACTTCCTGGGCGAGGTCAAGCCGCAGTTCTCGCGCGCCACCAGCGTCCAGAAGTGCGTGCGCACCCTGGACATCGAGGAGGTCGGGAAGACCACCCGGCACGGCTCCTTCTTCCAGATGTGCGGCAACTTCTCCTTCGGCGACTACTTCAAGGAAGGAGCCATCAAGTTCGCCTGGGAGCTGCTCACCACTCCCGTCGCGGACGGTGGCTACGGCCTGGAGAAGGAGAAGCTCTGGATCACCGTCTACAAGGACGACGACGAGGCCGAGCAGATCTGGCGTGACGTCATCGGCGTGCCCTCGGAGCGCATCCAGCGCCTGGGCATGAAGGACAACTTCTGGTCGATGGGCGTCCCCGGCCCGTGCGGCCCGTGCTCGGAGATCAACTACGACCGCGGCCCCGCGTACGGCGAGGAGGGCGGCCCGGCCGTCAACGGCGAGCGCTACCTGGAGATCTGGAACCTGGTCTTCATGCAGTACGAGCGCGGCCACGGCGACGGCAAGGACGGTTTCGAGATCCTCGGCGACCTGCCGAGCCGGAACATCGACACCGGCCTCGGCCTGGAGCGCCTCGCCGCCATCCTGCAGGGCGTCGACAACCTCTTCGAGATCGACACCAGCCGGATGATCCTCGACCGCGCCGCCGAGCTCACCGGCCACACCTACGGCGCCGACCACAAGGCGGACGTCTCGCTGCGCGTGGTCACCGACCACATCCGCACCGCGCTGATGCTGATCGGCGACGGCGTCACCCCCGGCAACGAGGGCCGCGGCTACGTGCTGCGCCGCATCCTGCGCCGCGCCATCCGCAACATGCGCCTGCTGGGCGCCACCGGCGTGGTGGCCAAGGACCTCACCGACATCGCCATCAAGGCGATGGCCCCGCAGTACCCGGAGCTGGAGAGCGACCGCAAGCGCATCGAGACGGTCGTCGTCGGCGAGGAGGCGGCCTTCCTCCAGACCCTGAAGGCCGGCACCAACCTGCTGGACGCCGCGGTCACCGAGACCAAGCAGTCCGGCGGCGCGGTGCTCTCCGGCGACCAGGCGTTCAAGCTGCACGACACCTACGGCTTCCCGATCGACCTCACCCTGGAGATGGCCGAGGAGCAGGGCCTCCAGGTCGACGAGGCCGGCTTCCGCCGCCTGATGCAGGAGCAGCGGGACCGCGCCAAGGCCGACGCCAAGGCCAAGAAGATGGGCCACGCCGACGTCGCCGCGTACCGCGAGGTCGCCGACACGTCCGGCGCCAGCGTCTTCACCGGCTACTCCCTCACCGAGGGCGAGGCCACCGTGGTCGGCCTGCTGGTGGACGGCGTCCCGGCGCCGGCCGCCTCCGAGGGCGACGAGGTCGAGATCATCCTCGACCGCACCCCGTTCTACGCCGAGGGCGGCGGCCAGCTCGCCGACCAGGGCCGGATCCGGCTGGAGTCCGGCGCGGTGGTGGAGATCCGCGACGTGCAGCAGCCCGTCCCGGGCGTCATCGTGCACTCCGGCGGGGTGCTGTTCGGCGAGGTCGTGCTGGGCGCCTCGGCGTACGCCACGATCGACACCGAGCGCCGCCGGGCGATCGCCCGCGCCCACTCGGCCACCCACCTGACCCACCAGGCGCTGCGCGACGCGCTCGGCCCGACGGCCGCCCAGGCCGGCTCCGAGAACGCCCCCGGCCGCTTCCGCTTCGACTTCGGCTCGCCCGCCGCCGTTCCCGGCAGCGTGCTGGTCGACGTCGAGCAGAAGATCAACGACGTGCTGACCCGCGAGCTGGAGGTCACCGCCGAGGTCATGACGATGGACCAGGCCCGCAAGGCCGGCGCCATCGCGATGTTCGGCGAGAAGTACGGCGACGAGGTCCGGGTCGTCACCATCGGCGACTTCTCCAAGGAGCTGTGCGGCGGCACCCACGTCGGCAACACCGCCCAGCTGGGCCTGGTGAAGCTGCTCGGCGAGTCCTCGATCGGCTCCGGCGTGCGCCGCGTCGAGGCGCTGGTCGGCAGCGACGCCTACCGGTTCCTGGCCCGTGAGCACACCGTGGTCGCCCAGCTCACCGAGCTGGTCAAGGGCCGCCCGGAGGAGCTGCCGGAGAAGATCTCGGGCATGCTCGCCAAGCTCAAGGACGCCGAGAAGGAGATCGAGCGCTTCCGCGCCGAGAAGGTGCTGGCCGCCGCGGCGGGCCTGGCCGACTCGGCCGAGGACGTGCACGGCATCGCCGTGGTCGCCGCGCAGGTCGCCGACGGCGTGGGCGCGGACGAGCTGCGCAAGCTGGTCCTGGACGTGCGCGGCCGCCTCGGCTCGCGCCCGGCCGTGGTCGCCGCCTTCACCGTGGCGAACGACCGCCCGCTGACCGTGATCGCCACCAACGAGGACGCCCGCGGCCGCGGCATCAAGGCCGGCGAGCTGGTCCGGACCGCCGCCAAGACCCTCGGCGGCGGCGGTGGCGGCAAGGACGACGTCGCCCAGGGCGGCGGCTCCAACCCGGCCGCGGTCGGTGAGGCCATCGCCGCGGTGCTCGGCCTGGTCGCGGAGCGCGCCAGCTGATGGAGCTCGAGGAGAGGCCCTTCCGACGGGGTCGGCGGATCGCCGTCGACGTCGGGGACGCCCGGATCGGGGTCGCGTCCTGCGACCCCGACGGGGTGCTCGCCACGCCCGTGGAGACCGTCCCGGCCGGGGTGAAGTCGCAGGCCAGGATCGCCGCCATCGTCGAGGAGTACGACGCGATGGAGGTGATCGTCGGGCTGCCGCGTTCGCTCAGCGGCAAGGAGGGCCCGGCGGCGGAGAAGGTCCGGGCGTACGCGACCCGGCTGGCGAACCGGCTCTACCCGGTGCCGGTGCGGCTGGTGGACGAGCGGATGTCGACCGTCACCGCGACCCACGGGCTGCGCGCCTCGGGGGTCAAGGCGAAGAAGGGCCGCTCGGTGGTCGACCAGGCCGCCGCGGTGGTGATCCTGCAGACCGCCCTTGAGTCCGAACGGGTGAGCGGACGCCCGCCCGGTGAGAGCGTCGAGGCGGTCGGCTGACCGGTCTGATCTAACGTCCCGTTGAGGGGTCCGTGCGGACGCGTCCGCACGGACCCCTTTTCGTTCGCTTCCTTGTCTGTTTTGGATCGATTCATGTCGATCCGGATCGATCTGGGACCGCCGAAGGGGGCGCGAGCCATGACCGACCAGGACTTCCACCCGGGTCTCACGCCCGGGCATCTGGGCGCACCGGTGCTGGAACCGGAGGGCCGTCCGCCGGGTGCGCCCCGTCCGCGCTTCGATGCGCCCGATCCGCACCGACGGCGCAACGGGCTGGCCTGCGGGCTCACCGCGCTCGCGCTGATCGCGGTGTTCGGCGGGGTCGGGCTGACCGGGTACACCTGGATCCAGGCGCAGCGCAAACCCCCGGCCGCCGCCGACTTCGCCGGGCAGGGCACCGGCAGCGTGCAGGTCTCGGTGCCGGAGGGCGCCGGCCTCTCCCAGATCGCCTCCGCGCTGGTCCGCAACGGCGTGGTGGCCAGCTCGCTCGCCTTCACCCGGGCCGCGAAGGGCAGCGCGGCGGCGGCCGGGCGGATCCAGCCCGGGACGTACACGCTGAAGCAGCGGATGTCGGCCGCGGCGGCGCTGGCGGTCCTGATCGACCCGGCCAACGCCAACGGCCTGACCATCCCCGAGGGCTGGCGCGGCTACCAGATCTACGCGGCCATCGACAAGAAGCTGAACCTGCCCGCGGGCACCGCCCAGAAGACCGCCCAGGACCAGGGCGCCGAACTCGGCCTGCCGGACTTCGCCAACGGCAGCCCGGAGGGCTACCTGTTCCCGGCGACGTACAGCGTCACCGAGGGCACCACCGCCTTCGACCTGCTGAAGCAGATGGTGGACCGGGCCGGCCGGGAGTTCGGCCGGGACGACGCCACCGTGGTCGCGCAGAACCTCGGGCAGAGCGTGTACGGGCTGATCACCGTGGCCAGCATGGTCCAGGGCGAGGCCGACAACACCGAGGACATGGGCAAGGTGGCCCGGGTGATCTACAACCGGCTGGCCAAGGGCATGCCCCTGCAGCTGGACTCCACCATCAACTACGCGCTCGGCCGCTCGACCCTGAACACCTCGGTGACCGACACCAGGCTGGACTCCCCGTACAACACCTACCTGCACGCCGGGCTGCCGCCGAGCCCGATCTCCAACCCCGGGCGGCAGGCGATCATGGCCGCGCTGGACCCGACGCCGGGGGACTGGCTGTACTTCGTCACCGTGAAGCCGGGGGACACCCGCTTCACCGACAGCTTCGACGTCCAGCAACGCAACGTGGCGGAGTTCAACGCCAACCGGGCGGCGGCCAAGCCGAGCGCCCCGGCGTCGGGCGCGCCCTCCGACCCGGCGGCGACGGCCCCGGGGGCCTCGGGCGGGGCCGGTGCGCCTTCCGCTCCCGGTGCGGGGACGCCGTAACGGAGTTGTGTGCCGTCGGTGAGATCGCTCACTGACGGTGCGTCCGCCCGGCCGGGGGTAAGGCTGCGGTACGGTAACGTCTCCCTCCAGGCGCTGCGCTAGCACGCCGGTTCGAGAATCAGCCGGGACCGCGTCGTCCCGGACGGCCGGTTTGATCCTCCGGTCGTCACCGTCGGTTAAGGGGATCAATGACCGATCTGGGCGGGGGCTACAACCCCCAGGGCGAGCCGTGGCACCCCGGTGATCCCGGGTACGACGGCCGGCAGCCGGTCCCCGGCCAGCAGGACGGCCAGTGGCAGCAGCAGTACCCGCAGCAGGGCCAGCAGGTCCAGCAGCAGTACGGGGACGTGCAGCAGGGGTACGCGCAGCAGCAGATGGCGCCGCAGATGCAGCAGCAGATGATGGCGCAGCAGGGCTACCAGCAGCAGGCCCCCCAGCAGCAGATGCCGCAGCAGGGCTACCCGGGCGGTCAGCAGGGCTACCAGCAGCAGATGGCGCAGCAGCAGGCGCCGGTGCAGCAGCAGGGCTACCCCCAGCAGGGGTACGTGCCGCAGCAGCCGCAACCGCAGCAGCCGATGCAGCAGGGGTACGCGCAGCAGCAGCTGCCCCAGCAGCAGGCGCCGGTGCAGCAGCAGGGTTACCAGCAGCAGGCTCCGCAGCAGGTCCAGCCCCAGCAGGTCCAGCCGCAGCAGGTCCAGGCACAGCAGCCCCTCCAGCAGCAGCCCCCGCAGCAGCCGGCCCCCGAGCAGCAGGCTCCGCAGCGGCAGGTGCCGCGGCGCCGGGCCAAGCCGCAGCCGGAGCCGGAGCCGGTGCCGGCCTCCGGCCCCGGCCCGGACGGGATCGACTGGGAGGCCGAGGCCGCCGCACTGGAGGCCGGCGCCGACCCGGTCGGCGCCGCGCGCGAGGGCGGGACGGACGAGTGGGACGGCCACGCGGACGGCGGCCGCCACGAGGAGGACGGGTACCCCGACGAGCACGCCGAGGCCGGGGAGGCCGGCTTCCTCGGCGAGCAGGACGACTCCCGCGAGGCCCAGAAGAAGCGCAAGGAGAAGGGCAAGAAGTCGGGCCGCCGCAACGGCGGCGCCTGCCTGCTGGTCGCCGCGGTGCTGCTCGGCGCCGTCGGCGGGGCCGGCTGGTGGGGCTACGGCTTCTACCAGGACCACTTCGGCCCGGCGCCGGACTTCACCGGCGAGGGCACCGGCTCCGTCCAGGTCGAGGTCAAGAAGGGCGCGGTCGGCGGGCAGATCGGCCTGGCGCTGAAGAACGCCGGCGTGGTCAAGAGCGTCGACGCGTTCAACACGGCCTGCAAGGCCGAGCCCAAGTGCGGCACTATCCAGTACGGCTTCTACGGGATGAAGAAGGAGATGCCGGCCGCGGCCGCGCTCAAGGAGCTGCTCGCCCAGGCGGGCGGCGCGGCGATCGTCGTACCGGAGGGCAAGAACTCCACCGAGATCTACACCCTCATCGACACCAAGCTGAAGCTGCCGCCGGGCACCACGGCGGGCGTCGCCAAGGCGCAGGTCAACGACCTCGGCCTGCCGGCGTACGCGAACGGCAACATCGAGGGCTTCCTCTGGCCGACCCGCTACAACGTCGCCGACGGCATGAAGCCCGAGGACCTGCTCAAGCAGATGGTGAAGAACGCCACCGAGAAGTACGCCGACCTGGACGCCCAGGCGGCCTCGGTGGGGCTGAAGACCGGCTACGAGGTGCTCATCGAGGCGAGCATCCTCCAGCGCGAGGGCAACAACCCGGAAGACTTCGCCAAGATGGCCAAGACCATCCAGAACCGGCTGGCGGCCGGCGGCGAGATCAACCACCGGCTCGGCATGGACACCACGCTCCAGTACTCGCTGGGCCGCAAGGACCTCGACAAGAAGGACATGGACGACGCGTCCAACAAGTACAACACCTACGTGAACCAGGGCCTGCCGCCCGGTCCGATCTCCAACCCCGGCGACGAGGCGCTCAGCGCGACGCTGCACCCGGCGGACGGAAAGTGGCTGTACTTCATCGCGATGTCCCCGACCAAGACCCGGTTCGCCGAGACGAGCAAGGAGCACTACGCCAACGTCAAGGAGTACTGCCAGTCGGCCGGGCAGGGCTTCGACGAGGCGCGCGGCCACTGCACCACCAAGAAGTAGCCGCACCACCAGGAAGTGGCCGCGGCACCAGGAAGCAGCCGCGGCCGGACGACAGTTCGCCAGTTCGCGGAGAGAAGCGTTGACCAGCAAGCACCGGGCGGCCGTTCTCGGCTCGCCGATCGCCCACTCGCTCTCGCCGGACCTGCACCGGGCCGCCTTCGCGGCGCTCGGGCTGGACGGCTGGCGCTACGACGGCTTCGAGGTCGACGAGGCCGGGCTGCCCGGGTTCGTCGCCGCGCTGGACGAGGCCGAGTGGGCCGGGCTGTCGCTCACCATGCCGCTGAAGCGGGCGGTCATCCCGCTGCTCGACGAGGTCAGCGCGACGGCCCGCTCGGTGGACGCGGTGAACACCGTGGTGTTCACCGCCGACGGCCGGCGCACCGGGGACAACACCGACGTCCCCGGGCTGGTCAACGCACTGCGCGAGCGCGGGATCACCGAGGTGCCCGAGGCGGCCGTCCTGGGCGCCGGGGCCACCGCCTCCTCGGCACTGGCCGCGCTCGCCCAGATCTGCACCGGCGAGGTGAAGGTCTACGTGCGCAGCGCCGAGCGGGCCCGGGAGATGGCCGAGCTGGGCGAGCGGCTGGGCGTGGCCGTCCGCACCGCCGACTGGGAGCTCGGGGCGCAGGCGCTGGCCCGGCCGCTGACGATCTCCACCACGCCGGTCGGCGCGACCGACGTCTTCGCCGAGGCGCTGCCCGCCGAGCCGGGCGCGCTGTTCGACGTGCTGTACCACCCGTGGCCGACGGCGCTGGCCGCCGCCTGCGCCGGGCGCGGGGCGACCGTCCTGGGCGGGCTGGACCTGCTGGTGCACCAGGCGGTGCTGCAGAACGAGGCCTTCACCGGGCGGACGCCCGGGCCGCTGGCGGCGATGCGCGAGGCGGGGGAGAAGGCGCTCGCCGGGCACTGAGCCCGGCCCCGGAGGACTCGGGCGGGCCCGGCCCCGCAGCCGGGTGCCCGCCCGCCGTCCGGTTTCCCGGGCGGTTCCCGGCCGGATCGTGGCCGGTTGCTGTCCGTCACGCGGACTGTGCCCCCGGGTGCCGCTGGGGCATGAAAGGATTCAGGTACAAAAGGCACGCCCGGGGCGGGCCCCGGCGGTGCCGTGGTCCGGTCCGCTGATGAAGGAGCTCCGTTGGGTACGTTGCGCTGGCTGACGGCGGGGGAGTCGCACGGCCCCGCACTCGTCGCGACGCTGGAAGGCCTGCCCGCCGGTGTACCGGTCACCACCGACGTGGTGGCCGACGCGCTGGCGCGCCGCCGGCTCGGTTACGGCCGCGGGGCGCGGATGAAGTTCGAGCAGGACGAGGTGACCTTCCTCGGCGGCGTCCGGCACGGTCTGACCATGGGCAGCCCGGTCGCGATCATGGTCGGCAACACCGAGTGGCCGAAGTGGGAGCAGGTCATGTCGGCCGACCCGGTCGACCCCGAGGTCCTGGCGGGCCTGGCCCGCAACGAGGCGCTCACCCGCCCCCGGCCCGGCCACGCCGACCTGGCCGGCATGCAGAAGTACTCGATCGACGAGGCCCGGCCGATCCTGGAGCGCGCCAGCGCCCGCGAGACGGCCGCCCGGGTCGCGCTGGGCGCCGTCGCCCGCGCCTACCTCCGCGAGGTGGCCGGGATCGAGATCGTCAGCCACGTGGTCGAGCTGGCCGCCGCCAAGGCGCCGGCCGGCGTGGTGCCGCTGCCCTCGGACGAGGCCAAGCTGGACGCCGACCCGGTGCGCTGCCTGGACGCCGACGCCTCGAAGGCGATGGTCGCCGAGATCGACCAGGCCCACAAGGACGGCGACACCCTCGGCGGCGTGGTCGAGGTACTGGCGTACGGCGTGCCGGTGGGCCTCGGCTCGCACGTGCACTGGGACCGCCGGCTGGACGCGCGGCTGGCCGCCGCGCTGATGGGCATCCAGGCGATCAAGGGCGTCGAGGTCGGCGACGGCTTCGACCTGGCCCGGGTGCCGGGCTCCCAGGCCCACGACGAGATCGTCCCGACCGCCGAGGGCGTCAAGCGCACCTCCGGCCGCTCCGGCGGCACCGAGGGCGGCCTGTCCACCGGCGAGGTGCTGCGGGTGCGCGCCGCGATGAAGCCGATCGCCACCGTGCCGCGGGCGCTCCAGACCCTGGACGTGCGCACCGGCGAGCCGGCCAAGGCGCACCACCAGCGCTCGGACGTCTGCGCGGTCCCGGCCGCGGGCATCGTCGCCGAGGCGATGGTCGCGCTGGTGCTGGCGGACGCGGTGAACGAGAAGTTCGGCGGCGACAACGTCTCCGAGACCCGCCGCAACGTGCAGGGCTACCTCGACAACCTGATCATCCGATGACGAACCCCGTTGTCGTGCTGGTCGGCCCGCCCGGCAGTGGCAAGTCCACCGTCGGGCGGATGCTGGCCGAGCGCCTGGGCGTCGGCTTCCGGGACACCGACGCCGACGTCGAGGCGACGGCCGGCAAGCCCATCCCGGAGATCTTCATCGACGAGGGCGAGCCGCACTTCCGCGCGCTGGAGGCGGCCGCCGTGCGCGCGGCCGCCGAGGGGCACGACGGGGTCCTGGCGCTCGGCGGCGGCGCGGTGATGGCCGAGGCCACCCGCGCGCTGCTGCACGAGCTGCCGGTGGTCTTCCTGGAGGTCCCGCTCGCCGACGCGGTCAAGCGGGTCGGCCTGGACGCCCCGCGCCCGCTGCTGGCCGTCAACCCGCGGGCCCGCTGGCGCGAGCTGATGGAGGCCCGCCGCCCCCTCTACCTGGAGGTGGCCACCGCCGTGGTCGACACCGCCGGGCGCACCCCGGAACAGGTCGCGGACGCCGTACTGGAAGCACTGGAGCTGAAGACCCCCCATGACTGACACCACCGTCAGGATCCACGTCGGCGGCAGCGCCGGCCACGACCCGTACGACGTGCTGATCGGGCACCAGCTGCTCGGTGAGCTGTCTCCGCTGATCGGGACCCGCGCCAAGCGGGTGGCGCTCATCCACCCGGAGGCGCTCGCCGCCACCGCCGACGCGATCCGCGAGGACCTGCTCGGCGAGGGCTACGAGGCCATCGTGCTCCAGGTGCCCAACGCCGAGGACGCCAAGAGCGTCGAGGTCGCCGCGTACTGCTGGTCGGTGCTCGGGCAGACCGGCTTCACCCGCAGCGACGTCATCGTCGGCCTCGGCGGCGGCGCCACCACCGACCTGGCCGGCTTCGTCGCCGCGACCTGGCTGCGCGGGGTGCGCTGGATCTCCATGCCCACCACGCTGCTCGGCATGGTCGACGCGGCCGTCGGCGGCAAGACCGGCATCAACATCGCCGAGGGCAAGAACATGGTCGGCGCCTTCCACCCGCCGGTGGGCGTGCTGGCCGACCTCGACACCCTGGAGACGGTGCCCAAGCACGACTACGTCTCCGGCCTCGCCGAGGTCATCAAGTGCGGCTTCATCGCCGACCCGGCCATCCTCGACCTGATCGAGGCCGACCCCGAGGGCGCCAAGACCCCGTCCGGCCCGCACACCGTCGAGCTGATCCGCCGCGCCATCCAGGTCAAGGCCGACGTGGTCTCCGGGGACCTCAAGGAGTCCGGCCGCCGCGAGATCCTCAACTACGGCCACACCCTCGGCCACGCCATCGAGCGCAACGAGCGGTACAAGTGGCGGCACGGCGCCGCGATCTCCATCGGCATGGTCTTCGCCGCCGAACTCGGCCGCCTGGCCGGGCGGTTGGACGACGAGACGGCCGACCGGCACCGCACCGTGCTGGCCTCGGTCGGCCTGCCGCTGAGCTACCGGGCGGACGCCTGGCCGAAGCTGCTGGACGCGATGAAGATCGACAAGAAGTCGCGCGGCGACCTGATCCGCTTCATCGTGCTGGACGGCCTCGGCAAGACCTCCGTACTGGAGGGCCCCGACCCGTCGCTGCTGGTCGCCGCGTACGCGGAGGTCTCGGCGTGACCAGGGTGATGGTGCTCAACGGCCCCAACCTGGGCCGGCTGGGCAGCCGCGAGCCGGACGTCTACGGCGCCACCTCGTACGCCGGGCTGGTCGAGCGCTGCACCGCGCTGGGCAAGGAGTTCGGCTTCGAGGTCGAGGTGCACGAGACCAACTCCGAGCAGCAGATGGTGGAGTGGCTGCACGAGGCGGCCGACGGGCAGGTGCCGGTGGTGATCAACCCCGGTGCGTTCACCCACTACTCGTACGCGATGCGGGACGCCGCGGCCCAGCGCACCGCGCCGCTGATCGAGGTGCACATCTCCAACCCGTACGCCCGGGAGACCTTCCGGCACACCTCGGTGATCGCCGCGGTGGCCTCCGGCACCATCGCCGGTTTCGGGCTCGGCTCCTACGAGCTGGCGCTGCGCGCGCTGGCCGAGCGGCTCACCACCCGCTGAGGGTACGGGCGGTGGCCCGGCGGCGGACTGTGCCCGCTGCCGGGCCGCCGTGTAGTGTCCCCGCTGAGAAGTGTCGGGAGGTGCCGTGACGCAGTACACCGGAGGCGGGCAGGTCCCGCCGCGTCCCGTCGCCCCGCCG